>JANMSV010000061.1:0-14562 GCA_031389685.1 Betaproteobacteria bacterium | reverse complement strand
CGCTGGCGCTGGCCGCCGGAAAGCTGGCGCGGGCGGCGATCGAGCAAGGGGCCGATATCCAGCAGCGCCGCCGCTTCCTCCACCCGGCGGCGGATTTCGGGCTTGGCGATGCGGCGGATCTTCAGGCCGTAGGCCATGTTGTCGAACACGCTCATATGCGGATAGAGCGCGTAGTTCTGGAACACCATGGCGATGTCGCGATCGGCCGGCTCCAGCGGTGTGACATCACGGCCGTCGATCAGGACGCGGCCCTCGCTCGGCGTTTCGAGGCCGGCGACGATGCGCAGCAGCGTCGACTTGCCGCAGCCCGAGGGCCCGAGGATGACGATGAATTCGCCGTCCGCGATCTCCATGCTCACGCCGTGGATCACCTGCAGGTCGGGCGTGTAGCTCTTGCGCACGTCTCTCAATGACACGGCAGCCATTATTTTTCCGTCTCCACGAGGCCCTTCACGAACCATTTCTGCATCAGGACCACCACCAGCGCCGGCGGCAGCATCGCCAGGATCGCGGTGGCCATGATCAGGTTCCACTCGTTGGCGGCATCGCCGCCGACCATCATGCGCTTGATGCCGATCACCACCGTGTACATCGACTCTTCGCTGGTGATGAGCAGCGGCCACAGGTACTGGTTCCAGCCGTAGATGAACTGGATGACAAAGAGCGCCGCCATGGTGGTCTTGGACAGCGGCAGCACCACGTCCCAGAAGAAGCGCATCGGGCCCGCGCCGTCCATGCGTGCCGCCTCCGCCAGCTCGTCGGGGATGGTCATGAAGAACTGGCGGAAGAGGAACGTGGCCGTCGCCGAGGCGATGAGCGGCAGCGTGAGCCCCGCGTAGGTGTTCAGCAGCCCGAGGTCCGCCATCACCTTGAAGGTCGGGATGATGCGCACCTCCACCGGCAGCATCAGGGTGACGAAGATCATCCAGAAGAAGAAGTTGCGCAGCGGGAAGCGAAAGTAGACGATGGCGAAGGACGACAGGATCGAGATCACGATCTTGCCCAGCGGCACCACCAGCGCCATCACCGTGCTGTTGATCAGCATGTCCAGCACCGCCGCCTTGGAGCCCTTGGTCGAGCCCGCGGTCAGCACCTGGCGGTAGTTCTCGAAAAACTGGTCGCCCGGCAGCAGCGGCATCGGCACCTGCATGATCGCTTCCAGGCTGTGGGTCGAGGCGACGAAGCAAACATAGATCGGGAACGCGATCAGCGCGGCGCCGCCGACCAGCACGGCGTGCGAGACGAAGTCGAGGAGGGGCCGCTTCTCGACCATCAGTAGTGCACCTTGCGCTCGATGTAGCGGAACTGGATCGCCGTCAGCGCGATGACGATGAACATCAGGATCACCGACTGCGCCGACGAACCCCCGATGTCGGCCGACTTCACGCCGTCGTGATACACCTTGTAGACGAGGATCTGCGTCGCTTGCGCCGGCCCGCCCTGGGTGGTGGCGTCGATCACGCCGAAGGTCTCGAAGAACGCGTAGACGATGTTGACCACCAGAAGGAAAAAGGTGGTCGGCGACAGCAGCGGCAGGACAATGGTCCAGAAGCGCCGCGCCGGACCGGCGCCGTCGATCGCCGCGGCCTCGATGAGCGACTTCGGAATCGACTGCAGGCCGGCGAGGAAGAACAGGAAGTTGTAGCTGATCTGCTTCCACACCGAGGCGATGACGATCAGCAGCATCGCCTGATCGCCCTTGAGGATCCAGTTCCAGTCGATGCCCAAGCCCTTGAGCACGAAGGTGACGACGCCGATCGAAGGTGCGAACAGGAACGACCACAGCACGCCCGCGACTGCGGCGGCCACCGCATACGGCCAGATCAGGACTGTCTTGTAGGCGAGCGCGCCGCGCACCACGCGGTCGGCCATCACGGCGAGGAGCAGCGAGATGAGGATGCCGGTGAAGGCCACCGACGCGCTAAAGATGGCGGTGGTCTTGAACGACGCGAGGTAGTGCGAGTCGCGGAACAGCGCGACGAAGTTGTCGAACCAGACGAATTGCGTCGACAGCCCGAAGGCGTCCTGCAGCAGCAAGGAATACCAGACCGCCTGGCCGGCGGGCCAGAAGAAGAACACCACCGTGATGGCGAGCTGCGGCGCCACCAGGAGGTACGGCAGCCACGCCGAGCGGAAAGTGACGCGTTTTTCCATTCCGCCCGGCGGTGCTTGTGCGGCGCTAGCTTACTTGTTCGCCGCCTGGAACTTGCGCAGGATCTCGTTGCCGCGCTTCACCGCGTCGTTCATTGCGGTCTGCGCGTCCTTCTTGCCTGCGAATACGGCTTCCATCTCCTCCTCGATCACTTCGCGCCCCTGCACGAAGTTGCCGAAGCGCAGGCCCTTGGAGTTATCCGTGGGCGCCTTGTTGGTCAATTGCCTGACGGCGATGTCGCGTCCCGGATTCTTGTCATAGAACCCGGACTTGCGCGTCAATTCGTAGGAAGCCTTCGTAATCGGCACGTAGCCCGTGCTCGTGTGCCAACCCATCTGGATCTCGGGCTGCGAAAGGAAGGCCAGGAACTTCGCGACGCCCTTGTACTCCGCGGGCTTGCGGCCAGCCATCACCCAGAGGGAGGCCCCGCCGATGATCGAGTTCTGCGGTGCGCCCTTCACGTCGTCGTGGTATGGAAGGAAGCTCAACTCCCAGTCCGTCTTCGCCGCCTTGATGGTACCTCCCAGCGCGCCGGCACTGATGGTGGCCATCGCACACTCCCCGGACTGAAACTTTGCGTCCGCCTGGTTGGCGCGCCCCGCATAGGTGAACAAACCCTTCGTCACCATGTCGCCGAGCATCGCCACGTGGCGCACATGCAGCGGCGAATTGATCTTGAATTCGGCATCGAATCCACCCATGCCGTTTTGCTTGGTGCCGATCGGTACATTGTGCCAGGCGCTGAAGTTCTCTATGTGAACCCAGGACGGCCAACCACTCGTATACACACAGTCCTGACCCGAAGCCTTCAGTTTCTCCGCCGTCGCAATCAGTTCCTTCCACGTCTTGGGCGGCACCGGCGGCAGACCCGCCTTCTTGAACTTGTTCCGGTCGATGTAGAACAGCGCAGTCGAGCTGTTGAACGGAAACGACAGCATGTTGCCTTTGAGGTCACTGTAGTAGCCGGTCACCGTGGGCAGGTAATCCTTGGGATTGAACGGCTCTTTCGCGTCCGACATCACCTTGCTGATGGGAATGATCGCGCCCTTGGCCGCCATCATCGTCGCGGTACCAACCTCGAACACCTGCAAGATGTGCGGCGGGTTCTTGGCGCGGAACGCGGCAATCGCCGCCGTCATCGACTCGGGGTAGCTGCCCTTGTAGCTCGTGACGATCTTGTATTCCTTCTGGCTCTCGTTGAACTTGGTGGCCAGGCCGTTGAGCGCCTCGCCCAGCGCACCGCCCATCGAATGCCACCACTGGATTTCCGTCTGTGCCTGGGCCGGTGCAGCGAACGCCCCGGCGGCCGCAATTGCCGCGGCCAGGATCTTGATACGCATATGATCTCCTCTCGTTTTCTGGAAGTGGCGATTCTCGCGGCGCCACATGACGGAAATACTACCGAATTATCTCGCCGTGCGGTTGCTGGATTCGAAGCGGCGCAGCATTTCATTGCCGCGCTCGGCCGCCCGGTTGAGCGCTTCCTTGGGGGTGCGGGCCTGCGCCCATACGCCTTCCAGCTCCTCGTCCAGGATGCCGCGGATCCAGCGGTAGTCGCCCAGCCGGATGGCGCGGGAATCCCGGGTGGGGCTGGAGGCCAGCTGGCACAGCGCGATCTCGTGGCCCGGATGGTTGCGGTAAAAACCTGCCTTGCGGCTCATCTCGACCGCTGCTGTGAGGTGCTCGCCACCGCGGGCACCAGCGAGCGCGGGTCGAGGCGCGCGCCGGACTCGGCCATCAGCTGCCACGCCGGCTTGATCGCGCCGTGCCATGCCATCAGGCCGGCGCTGCCGGCCTCGCAGACCTGCACCAGGTGCGACCCGCTGCGCGTGAAGTGTGCCGAGAGCGCGCGGCTGTAGGTCTGGTCGTAGCCGCCCTGGTACACCGCCTTGAGGCGCACTTCGCGCTGCGACGCGTTGAAGCGGCGCGCGAGCGCTTCGACTTCCTCGCCCAGCGCGCCGTGCATCGCGTGCCAGAGCTCGATCTGGGTGGCGGCGTGAGCGGCACCCGTCAGCGACACGGCATGGACGAACAGGACGTTTCGCAGCATGCGGCGCGCAGTATATAGTCGGCGCATCATGGCCTCCATCCACGAACTGAGCGCCGCCGAGATTTCCTCCCAGTACGAGGGCGGCACGCTCTCCCCGGTCGAAGTGACGCGTGCGCTGCTCGCGCGCATCGACGCCTGGGAACCGCGGCTGAACGCCATGTACCTCGTCGATCGCGAGGGCGCACTGAAGCAGGCGCGCTACGCCGAGGGTCGCTGGCGCGTGCAGGCGCCGCTCTCGCCGCTGGACGGCGTGCCGCTGACCATCAAGGAAAACATCCATACCAAGGGCGATCCGGCGCCGATCGGCACGGCGGCCAACCTTCCGGCGCCGCGGCAGCCGGCCGATGCGCCTCCCGCAGCGCGGCTGCGCGAGGCGGGCTGCGTGATCCTCGGCAAGACCACCATGCCCGACTACGGCATGCTGTCCGCCGGCGTGTCGAGCGTGCACGGCGTGACGCGCAATCCCTGGAACACGGCGAAGAACACCTCGGGCTCGAGCTCGGGCGCCGGCGCCGCGGCTGCGGCAGGCTACGCCCCGCTGCACTTGGGCACCGACATCGGCGGCTCGGTGCGCCTGCCCGCCACGCACTGCGGCATCTTCGCGCTCAAGCCCAGCCTCGGCCGCGTGCCCGTGTATCCGCCCTACATGGGCCGCGTCACCGGGCCGATGACGCGCGACGTGGAGGCCGCGGCGCTGATGATGAACTGGCTGTCGCTGCCGGATCCGCGCGACTTCATGAGCCTGCCGTACCGCGCGATCGATTTCACGTCGGGGCTGGAAGATCTCGATCTCAAGAAACTCAAGATCGGCTTCCTGCCGGACATGCGCGCGGGGCTGCCGGTGCACGCCGAGGTGCGCGCTGCTGCGCAGGCTGCGGCAAAGGCGCTGCAGGGCGCAGGCGCGAACGTCGAAGAGATGAAAACCTTCCTCACGCCGGAGATGCTCGATGGCATGGGGAAATTCTTCGAGGCGCGCTCCTACAACGATTTCGTGCAGCTGCCGCCCGAGCGGCAGAAGAAGGTGCTGCCGTTCATCGCCGAGTGGTGCACCTGGCGGGCGAAGGACTTCAGCGGGCTCGACGTGATCCAGGCCTACGGCCAGGTCGTGGCGATGCGCGAGGCGGCGGTGGCCGCGTGCGAGCCCTACGACTTCGTGCTCTCGCCCGTTTCGCCGATCCTGCCCTACGAAGCGGAGCTGCCCTGCCCCGGCAACGATCCGCATGACGCGCTGCCGCACATCGCCTTTACGGTGCCTTTCAATATGTCGGAGCAGCCGGCGGCGTCGGTCAACTGGTCCTTCAGCGTGGACGGACTGCCGATAGGCGTGCAGGTGATCGGGCGAAGGTTTGATGATGCGGGGGTCCTGAAGCTTGCACGTGCCATCGAGCAGCTGCGCCCCGTGCAGAAGCCCTGGCCGGCGCTCGGCTGACGGCGCGGGTGCCGGACGAAAGTCTTTCTTACCGGAGCGTCAGGCTACATCGGCGGATCCGTGGCACTGACGCTGCGCTCCGCCGGCCACCACGTCCTCGGCCTGGTCCGATCCGCGCAGAAAGCCGACCAGGTGCGAGCGCTCGGCATCGAGCCGGTGCTGGGCGCACTGGAGGATGGCAGCCTGCTCGCCAGCGTGGCGCGCGAATCGGATGCCGTCATCAACGCGGCGGATTCGGACCATCGGGCGGTGCTCGAGTCGATCCTGCCGGCGCTCAGGGGCAGCGGCAAGCCGTTCATCCAGACGAGCGGCTCGAGCATCGTCGGTGACCAGGCCTGGGGCGAGCCGGGCGACAAGGTCTACGACGACGAGACGCCATTCGGCACGCGCCGCGCAACGCGCTTGGCGTCCTGTTCGCCCAGCCAGTGCAATTCCGGCATTCCCCTGCCATTTCAGTTATTTGCGCCAAAAGATTGGCATGATATTGACATTTGAGACAATTAATATAACTTTATTAGCAACTACTTACGTAATTATGTGCCAATAAAAGGCATATTGTGCCAAAAGAACTACCAAAAGACCTAACCGCTCGGCTCGAAGCCGAAATCCACCGCCACCCCTCCGGAATCGGCGCCGGCCAACTCTTTCAGGCCTTCCTACAGGAGGCCAGCCGCCGCTCACTGGTGCGCATTCTCAACCAACTCGAGCGCCGCGGCCGCATCCAGATCAAAGGCGAGCGCCGCGGTACGCGATACCTGCCCCCCGCACATGCAGTGATCGAGAGGCTTGAGGCCAAAGACACCGTCGACGCGACTGTCGAAGTCTACGTCCCCATCTCCCAAGACGCGGAAATGCTCCGCAATTGGGTACGCCGCCCGCTCACCCAGCGGCGTCCGGTCGGCTACGACCGCACACTTTTGGAGAAGTACGTCCCGAACGAGACCTACTACTTGAACGACGCGGACTGGCGCGTGCGTCTGATGGAACTCGGTCGAGCGCAATTTGCCCCTCGCGACGCCGGAACCTATACGCGCGGCATTCTGAACCGGCTGCTGATCGACCTCTCCTGGGCCTCCTCCAAATTAGAGGGCAATACCTACACGCGGCTCGATACCGTAAACCTGATCGAGCACAGCCGCGAGGCAGAAGGCAAGGATCGTCTCGAAACCCAGATGATCCTGAACCACAAGGCCGCGATCGAGTTCCTGGTCGAGGAAGCCGAAGGCATCGGCTTCAACATGTTCACCTTCATGAACCTGCACGCGCTGCTTTCGGAGAACCTGCTTGCCGATCCCAGTGCGAGTGGTCGGTTGCGCACGCGCATCGTCGAGATCGGCGGCACCGTCTACCGCCCTCTCGCGGTACCGCAGCAGATCGAAGAGCTGTTCCGGATGATTCTGGACAAGGCCGGCGCAATCCGCGATCCCTTCGAACAGGCGTTGTTCCTCATGGTGCACATTCCTTACCTGCAGCCGTTCGAGGACGTGAACAAGAGGGTCTCGCGCCTGGCGGCGAACATTCCGTTCATCAAGAACAATTTGTGCCCGCTCTCCTTCGTGGACGTGCCGGAACGCGCTTACGTCGAAGGAACGCTCGCCATCTATGAGCATGGAAAAACCGAACTGCTGCGCGACGTGTTCATCTGGGCTTACCAACGCTCCTGCGAGCAGTTCAAGGCGGTCGCCGGATCCCTGCCGGAGCCGGATCCATTCCGCTTGACGTACCGTGCGGAGATCGCCGATGCCGTTGCGCAGATCGTGCGCACCGGCGCGGCAATTTCCCGCGAAGCGATCGGAGCAATCTCCGCAGGTTTGGTACCTGCGGAGGCCCTTCAACGGTTCGAAGAAATGGTGCTGGTGGATCTCCGACACCTGCACGAAGGCAATCTCGCCCGATATCGGCTCAGGCTCGCCGAATATCGCGCCTGGAAGGAGAAGCAGACCTAGCCCTGGTACACCGGCCCCAGCGGCCGCAACCGCACGCCCTTCCTCAGCTTCGTCCACTTGAACTCCACCGGGTCGGCGAGCGCCGGGCCCGGCGCCTTCACCACCAGCACCTCTTTCGCGATCGGCTCGAAGTCGGCGCGGAAATGCACGGAACTCTTCAGGGCCAGGATCCTTTCCTTTCTCGGCTCCACGCCGACATGGCGGAACATCTCCTGATCCGCGGCCTGCACCTTGCGCGAGGCCACCACCACGCGCACGCCCGGCGCGGCCTTGCTGCGCAGGAGCGCCATGTTGCCCAGTGTCATGCGGAAACCCTTGAACATCGGCCCGGTGCAGGTGAACTTGCCGTCGCCGAGCTTTTCCACCGTGAACTCGCCTTCGAACGGCGCATCCCCCGGCACGCGCGACTTCCCGCCCAGTGAAAACGCGAGCGTCGCACCCTGCCCCGCTTGGTGCGCCTTCGCCGCGGCCTCCTTGTCGATCAGCAGACCCAGCACCGCGCCTTCGGCGCGCTGGCGCACTAGGGAAACCAGCAACCCCGTGGTGTCGCCGTTGCCGCCCGCTCCCGGGTTGTCCTGAGTGTCGGCCAGCACCACCGGCTTGCCGGTTTCGCCGCGCGCGCGCGCGCGCGCGACCGCGTCGTCGGGCAGGTGCAGTTCCAGGGCAAAGTCCTTCTCCGCTCCGGCCACGCGCTCGCGCAACCGCTCTACCGCCAGGTCCACCTTCTTCGCATCCTGCCCGTAGCCGAACACCGCCATGCCGCACTCGGCGAAATCGGCCATCGGGAAACCCGGGGTAAAGGACAGCACCGCGTCGTGCCTGCGCTCGAGCATCGCCATGTCCGCGTAAATGCCCTTGCAGGGCTCGATGAACGAGCACTGAGTGGATATGCCTGTCAGGTAATCCAAGCCGCGCCACGCGCCCGCGAGGCGCGCACCGCCGCGGAGCATGCGATCCAGCAATTGCGCGGCGCGCGCACCGGTTTCGGCCATGTCCACGTGCGGGTAGGTGCGGTAAGCGACGAAAGCATCGGCGCGCTCGAACATGGCGCGCGTGAAATTGCAGTGCAGATCGAGGCTCACCGCCACGGGTACGCGCGGCCCGACGGCCTCGCGCACGCGCCGCAGCAGCTCGCCCTCGCCGTCGTCGAAGCGCTCGCTCACCATCGCGCCGTGCAAGTCGAGGTACACGCCCTCCACCGGCAGTGCCGCCGTCAGACGCTTGACCAACTCGCCGGCGATGCGCTCGTAGGCGTCGGAGGTCACCGCCGCCGAGGGGCTCGCCGCCGCCCACGCGGTGCCGACCAGCTGGTGCCCCGCCGCGCGCAGGGACTCGATTGCACCAGCCGCGGGAATGTTGGCCCCCGCCACCGCAGCGAACAGGGGCTCGCCGTACTGCACCCCCGGCCAGCCGCCGCCCGCCTCGAACGCGGCGTAGTCCGCCGGCGAAGGCGCGAAAGTATTGGTCTCATGCTGGAAACCGCCGATTGCGATGCGTGCCATGGCCTGCTACCCTCATTTTCGCCAGTCCGACACTAAGGATACCCGCATGAACCGCAAGATCGTCGCCGCTGTTTTGCTCGCCGCCGCCGCCGGCAGCGCGCTGGCCCAGGACAAGGTGCTGCGCGTGGTGCCGCACTCCAACCTCGCAATCCTCGACCCGATCTGGACCACCGCGTACATGAGCCGCAACCACGGCTACATGATCTACGACACGCTCTTCGGCTCCGACCAGAAGAACCAGGTCAAGCCGCAGATGGTGGAGGAGTGGAGCGTCAGCCCCGACCGGCGGCTGTGGACGTTCAAGCTGCGCAAGGGCCTCGAATTCCACGACGGCAAGCCGGTCACGGGCGAGGACGTGGTCGCGTCGCTGGCGCGCTGGGGCAAGCGTGACGCGATGGGCGTGGCCCTGTTCACCTTCGTCGACCGCATGGATACGCCCGCCGCCGACACCTTTCGCATCTTCCTGCGCGAGGCCTGCGGCTTCGTGCTCGAGGCGTTGGGCAAACCGTCCTCGAACGTGCCCTTCATCATGCCCAAGCGCGTCGCCGACACCGACGCCTTCAAGCAGATCGAGGAGCACATCGGCTCGGGCCCGTACCTGTTCAAGCGCGACGAGTTCAAGCCCGGCGACAAGGCCGTCTACCTGAGGAACCCGAAGTACGTGCCGAGGAACGAGCCGCCCTCGGGCTCGACCGGCGGCAAGCACGTCTACGTCGAGCGCGTCGAGTGGAATCTCGCGCTGCGCGACGCCCAGGCGCAGGTGAACGCTCTGGTCAAGGGAGAAGTCGACATCATCGAGCAGCCCTCCTTCCCGCTCATCCCCGGGCTCAAGGCCGATCCCAATATTGTCGTCTACACCTACAGCCCGCCGCTGCAGTACATGGCGCGCTTCAACCATCTGCACAAGCCGTTCGACAACCCGAAAGTGCGCCAGGCGGCGATGGCGGCGTTCGCCCAGCTGCCGTTCCTGCAGGCGCAGGTCGGCGTCAAGGAGCTCTACAAGACCTGTGCGTCGATGTTCACCTGCGGCACCCCCTACGCCAGCTCGGTGGGCAGCGACATCCAGTCCAAGTCCAGCATGAAGAAGGCGCAGGAGCTGCTCAAGGCCTCGGGCTACGACGGCACGCCGGTGGTGCTGATGAAGCCGACCGACCTGACCGCGATCGACAAGCTGCCCGATGTCGCGGCGCAACTGATGCGGCAGGCCGGCTTCAAGGTGGACCTGCAGGCGATGGACTGGCAGACGCTGGTCGGGCGCCGCGCGAAGAAGGACCCGCCGGACAAGGGCGGCTGGAACATGTTCCTCACCGCCTGGCAGGGGCCCGACATCTGGAACCCGATCGCCAACGCCGCGCTCGACACCCGGGGCGAGCAGTCGGGCTGGTTCGGCTGGGCCAAGGACGAACAGATCGTCGACCTGCGCAACCAGTTCATGCGCGAGACCGACGAGGCCAAGAAGAAGAAGCTCGCCGAGGCGATCCAGGCGCGGGCGTTCGAGGTCGCGACCCACGTGCCGCTGGGCGAGTTCGACGCCCCGCTGGCGGCGCGCAAGAATGTCACGGGGCTGTTCCGGCAGACCGGCAACTTCTACTGGAACCTGAAGAAGAACTGAGCTCCCGCGCTTCCGACACGGCTCCGGCATAGAATCCCGGAGCCGTTTGTTTTTTCAGGCCTCTCAAGACTGCCCATGGTCTCCTTCCTCGCGCGCCGGCTGCTTGCCACCATCCCGGTGCTGCTGATCGTCGCGGTGCTGGTGTTCCTCATGCTGCGGCTCACCCCCGGCGACCCGGCGGCGATCCTCGCCGGCGACGCTGCGAACACCGAGCAGATCGCGCGCATCCGCGCGAGCCTCGGGCTGGATCAGCCGATCGTGGTGCAGTTCGGCATCTGGATCGGCAACCTGCTGAGTGGCGACCTCGGCGAGTCGTTCTATTACAAGACCAAGGTCGCGACCCTGATCGGGCAGCGGCTCGAGCCGACGCTCGCGCTCGCCACGCTCACCATCACGATCGCGATCCTGGTCGCGGTGCCGCTGGGCGTGATCGCCGCGTGGCGCTTCGGCGGCTGGTTCGACCGCTCGCTGATGGCCTTTTCGGTGCTCGGCTTCTCGGTGCCGGTGTTTGTGCTCGCCTACCTGCTGATCTGGTTCGTGTCGCTCAAGCTCGGGCTGCTGCCGGTGCAGGGCTACCAGCGGCTCGCGGACGGCTTCTGGACGTTTCTGCGGCACCTCATCCTGCCCGCGATCACGCTATCGGTGATCTACATCGCGCTGATCGCGAGGATTACGCGCGCCTCGGTGCTGGAAGCGCTCGGCGAGGACTACATCCGCACCGCGCGCGCCAAGGGTCTGCCGGAAGCGCGCGTGTTGGTGCGCCACGCTCTCGCCAACGCCGCGGTGCCGATCGCGACCGTGATCGGCATCGGCATCGGGCTGCTCGTCGGTGGCGTGGTGGTGACCGAATCGGTCTACGCGATTCCAGGACTGGGCCGGCTCACCGTGGATGCGGTGCTGGCGCGGGACTTTCCAACCATCCAGGGCGTGATCCTTTTCTTCTCCTTCGTTTACGTGCTGATCAATCTTCTGGTGGACATGTCCTACGTGTTCTTCGACCCGCGGATCAGGTATTGAGATGCAGGCGCCGGATCCGAAGCAGTACGAGGCGCTGTCGATCGAAGCGGCAGTGGTGCGCCGGCAGGAGAGCGTGTGGCAGCGCGTATGGCGCAACTGGTCGGTGCGAATCGCCGGCGCCATGCTCGTCGTGCTGGTCGGGGTGGCGATTGCCGCGCCCTGGCTCGGCACGGTGGACCCGACGCTGTTCGACCCCGGCAGCCGCGACCTGGTTCCGGGCAAGACCGGCGAGATCACCACTCTGGACGGCGAGACCATCAAGCACACCTTCTGGATGGGCTCGGATTCTCTCGGCCGGGACATCTACAGTCGCGTGATCTACGGCACGCGCGTGTCCCTCATCGTCGGCGTGCTGTGCGCGCTGCTCGCGCTCGCGCTCGGCATCGTGTGCGGGCTCGCCTCCGGCTACCTGCGCTGGCTCGACGGCATCCTGATGCGTTTCATGGATGGCCTGATGGCGATCCCCGCGATCCTGATCGCGATCGCCCTGGTGGCGATGTGGCGCGGCGGCCTGGCTACGGTGATCGTTGCGATTGCGATTCCCGAGATCCCCCGCGTCACGCGGCTGGTGCGCTCGCTCGTGCTGTCGATCCGCGAGGAGCCCTACGTCGAGGCCGCGATCTCGCTCGGCACGCCGACCTGGAAGATCCTGTTCGGGCACATCCTGCCGAACTGCATGGCGCCGCTGGTGGTGCAAGGGACCTTCATCTGCGCTTTCTCGATTCTGGTCGAGGCGATCCTGTCGTTCCTCGGCGTCGGGCTGCCGCCCGACTTCCCGACCTGGGGCAACGTGATGGCCGAAGGCCGGCAGCAGTTCAACGACTATCCGCACAACGTTTTCTTCCCCGGCGTGTTCCTCGCCGTGACGGTGCTGGCGGTCAACATCCTCGGCGACGGCCTGCGCGACACGCTCGACCCGAAGATGGCGAAGAGGGTCTGAAGGGCATGAGCGTCCTCGAGGTCCGCGACCTGACGATCGCCCTGCCGCGCGGCGGCGACCGCCGCGAGGCGGCCTCGCGCGTGTCCTTCAGCGTGCAACGCGGCGAGATCTTGTGCCTGGTGGGCGAATCGGGCTCCGGCAAGTCGGTGATCGCGCAGGGCGTGATGGGACTGCTGCCGAAAGGCCTGCCGGTGACCGGCGGCACGATCCTGCTCGAGGGCGAGGACATCACGCATGCGACGCAGCGGCGGCTGCGGGAACTGCGCTGCACGCGCATGTCGATGGTGTTCCAGGAGCCGATGACCGCGCTCAACCCGGTGATGAGCTGCGGCGACCAGCTCGACGAGGTGCTCGTGCAACATACGGGATTTGCGGCCGCCGAACGGCGGCGGAAAATCCTCGACATGGTGCGCGAGGTACGGCTGCCTGACCCGGAACGTATGATCGAGTCCTACCCGCACCAGCTCTCCGGCGGCCAGAGCACGCGCATCATGATCGCCATGGCGCTGGTGCTGGAGCCGGCGCTGCTCATCGCCGACGAGCCGACCACCGCGCTGGATGTCACCACCCAGGCGCAGATCCTGAAGCTGATCCAGGACCTGCAGGCGCGCCACGGCACCGGCGTGCTGTTCATCACGCACGACTTCGGCGTGGTGGTCGAGATCGCGCACCGCGTGGCGGTGCTGCGCCTGGGCGAACTGGTCGAATTCGGGGCAAAGGACGAGGTGCTCAAGCGCCCGCAGCACGACTACACGCGCATGCTGATCGGCTCGGTGCCGACCCTCAAGCCGCAGGCGCGCGCCGCGGACCGCGGCGCGCCGGTGGTGCTCGCGACGCGCGGCCTGTCCAAGACTTACCGCGACCGCAGCTGGTTCGCGAAGCGCCGCGCAGTGCCCGCCGCCGTCGACATAACGCTGGAAGTGCGCAGGGGACAGACGCTGGGCATCGTCGGTGAATCGGGTTCGGGCAAATCGACCGTCGCGCGCTGCATCCTGCGCCTGATCGACCCGAGCGGGGGCGAGGTGCTGCTCGGTGGCGAGGACATCGCAACCATGCCGGCGTGGCGGCTGCGGCCGCTGCGCCGGCGCGTGCAGATCGTGTTCCAGGACCCGTACCGCTCGCTCAACCCGCGTCGCACCGTGCTCGAGGCGATCATCGAAGGTCCGCGCAATTACGGCCTGAGCCGTGCCGCAGCGGTGGAGCGCGCGCGCAAGCTGATGGCGCTGGTGCGCATGGATCCGGAATCGCTTGACCGCTACCCGCAACAGTTCTCCGGCGGCCAACGCCAGCGGATCTGCATCGCGCGCGCGCTGGCCATGGAGCCCGAGCTGCTGGTGGCCGACGAGGCGGTCTCGGCGCTCGACGTCTCCGTGCAGGCGCAGGTGCTCGAGCTGCTGGAGGACATCCGCAACCGCCTCAATCTGGCGATGCTGTTCATCACCCACGACCTGCGCGTGGCGGCGCAGGTGTGCGACTACGTGGCGGTGATGTCGCAGGGGCGCATCGTCGAGCACGGCCCGGCGGGCCAGGTGTTCGGCGCCCCGCGCCACGAGTACACGCGCGCTCTGTTTGCCGCCGCGCCGGGCCGCGATTTCGCCTTCGGGTCCGCGTAATCCGTAAACTACGGCCGATGGACCGGCTCAATGCAGGCGCCATCCGCGTCCCGGGCGTCGAAACGCGCGTCGTGGAGCGTTGCGCCTCGACCAATGCGATGCTGCTCACCGAGCGCCTCGCGCATCCGGTGCTTCTGGCGGCGAACGTGCAGAGCGCCGGGCGCGGCCGGCGCGGCCAGCGCTGGCACAGCCCGCCCGGCCACGGCGTGCTGTTCTCGCTCGCCCTTACCATGCGCCGCCCGGCGGGGAAACTGGCCGGCCTGTCGATCGTCGCCGGCGTCGCGGCAGTGCGCGCGCTGCG
>JANMSV010000054.1:0-14975 GCA_031389685.1 Betaproteobacteria bacterium | reverse complement strand
ACATGCTCGCCTCGATCCGCAGCGCGCGCGGCATCAGCATCATCTGGGTTGAGCACATCATGGGCGTGCTGATGCGGGTCGTTGACCGCTGCGTGGTGCTCGACCACGGCGAGGTGATCGCCGCCGGCAATCCGCAGGAAGTGGCGCACGACCGCAAGGTGATCGAGGTCTACCTCGGCACCGACGCCGCCGACGTGCAGGCCACCGTCGCGGCGAGGGAAAGCTGATGCTGCGGCTCACTGACGTCTGCGCCGGCTATGGGGGCTTCCAGGCGCTGTTCAAGGTCAGCCTCGAGGTGAACGCGGGCGAGACGGTTGCGGTGATCGGACCGAACGGCGCCGGCAAGACGACGCTGCTGCGCGTGATTTCGAAGCTGATCGACGCCGGCTCGGGCGAGATCACCATGCAAGGGCGGCACCTGAAGGACGTGCCGTCGCACGAGGTCATCGGCTACGGCATCGCGCACGTGCCGGAAAACCGCCGCCTGTTCCCGAAGCTCAGCGTCGAGGACAATCTCAAGATGGGCGCGTTCGTGCCCGCGGCGCGCACGCGCTTCGCCGAGCGCCTCGAGCAGGTCTACACGCTGTTTCCGCGCATGAGAGAGCGCCGCCACCAGTTTGCCGGCACGCTTTCGGGCGGCGAGCAGCAGATGTGCGCCATCGGGCGCGCGCTGATGTCCGGGCCCAAACTGCTGCTGCTCGACGAGCCCTCGGCCGGCCTCGCGCCGGTGGTCGTGCAGTCGATCTTCGAGGTGGTGCGCAAGATGATCGCCGAAGGCTACACTGTGCTGATCGTCGAGCAGAACATCCGCCAGGTGCTCAAGGTGGCGAGCCGCGCCTACCTGCTCGAGACCGGGCGCATCAAGCTCTCAGGCACCAGCGCCGAGCTGCTCGAGAGCAACGAAATCAAGAAGGCCTACCTGGGACTCTAGCAATGGAAATCTTCGACATCTTCCTGCTCGAGGCGGTGATCAACGGGCTGCTGCTCGGCGGCATCCTCGCGCTGCTCGCGCTCGGCCTGAACCTGATCTTCGGCGTGATTGACGTGGTGTGGATCTGCTACGCCGAGATGATCATGATCGGCATGTACACGGTGTACTACACGCACAACGTGTACGGCTGGCCGCTGTGGCTCGCGTTCCTCGCGGCAATCGCAGTCGTGGCGCTGATGGGCGTCATCCTGCACCAGTTCGTGATCCGGCCGGTGCTCGCCGCCGAGCCGATCAACCAACTGCTGGTGACCGGCGGGGTGCTGTTCTTCCTGCAGGCGGCGGCCACGCTGGTCTTCGGCGTCGAGTTCAGGAACGTCGGCGTCAGGCTGCCGCAGCTGCAACTGGGCGAGATGTACTTCAGCTTTTCGCGCCTGATCGCGTTCCTGGTGGCGCTTGCCGGCATGATCGCGGTGTACCTGTTCCTCAAGCGCACGTTCATCGGCACGGCGATCCGCGCCATCTCGCAGGACCGCGCCATCATGCCGCTGATGGGGGTGAACCCGAACCGCATCTTCCTCACCACCTCGGCGCTCGGCGGCGGGCTCGCGGGACTCGCCGCGTGCCTGCTGGTGCTGCAGTACGACATCCACCCCGCCATCGGGCTCACCTTCGGGCCGATCACCTTCATGGTGTGCGTGCTCGGCGGCCTGGGCAACATGGTCGGGGGCTTCATCGCCGCGTTCATCTTCGCGCAGTTCATCTCGGTGGGCGGGTTCTTCCTGCACAGCGAATGGGGCTACGTGCTCGCGTTCCTGTTCTTCATCGGCGTGATGTTCTGGCGGCCGCAGGGCATCCTGGGGGGCAAGTGAGGTGAGCGCGAACCTGCGCTGGATCGTGATCGCGGCGCTCGCGCTGGCGCCGTTCTCGGGCATGGGCAACTATCCGCTGCACCTGCTGATCATGTGCCTGCTGTGGGGTTTCGCCTACACCGGCTGGGCGATCATGGGGCGCCTCGGCCTGGTAAGCCTCGGGCACGGCGCGTTCTTCGGCATCGGCGCCTACGTGGTGGTGATGGCGTGGAATCACTGGGGCCTGTCGCCCTGGTTGGGGCTGCCGCTCGCGCTCGCGGTGGCGGCGCTGGTCGCGTTCCTGATCGGCTATCCGTGCTTTCGCTTCAAGATCGTCGGGCACTACTTCGCGCTGGTCACGCTTGCGCTCTCGGAAGTGACGCGCCTGATCATCGTCGCGCTGCGCGATCAGACCGGAGGCTCGCTTGGCGCCACGCCCACGACCGCGCTGCAGCAGGCCGATTACTCCATATGGGCAATGCAGTTCCCCTCCAAGGTCGTCTGGTTCTACATCGTGTTCGGCTGCTGGCTGCTCGGGCTGTGGATCTGGACGCGCGTAGACCGCTCGATGACGCGCCTTGCGCTGCAGGCGATCAGCCAGGAAGAGGACGCTGCCGCCTCGGTGGGCATGAGTATCACGCGCCTGAAGCTCGGCATGACCATGATCTCGGCGCTCGTCACCTGCGCGGGCGGCGTGCTTTACGCGCAGTACCAGCAGTACGTGAACCCAGAGACGGTCTCGGGCATCGGCATCAGCCTGCAGATGGTGTTCGGCGCGATCGCAGGCGGCATGTTCGTGCGCTTCGGGCCGACCGTGGGCGCGGCCTTCACGCTGCTGCTCGCTGAGGGGCTGCGCCTCGCGCTCGGCCACGACATCCACGGCCTGGACACCACGCTCTACGGGCTGATGCTGGTGCTGTTCATCATCTTCATGCCCAAGGGCATTCTCGGCGCGGCGCAAGAGGCCTGGCTGCAGCGCCGCGCCAAGCCCGCGAGCGCGGCGGCGGCTTGAGCCTGCGGCATCCGCCGGCACTTTCGTCCCGGGCCGCGGTCAATAGTAGGATCGACACCGAAGATGTGGGAAGCCGCCGCTATCGTGCTCGCGCTTGCCTGCGCGCTGTTCTGGCTCGACAGCCTGCGCACGCGCGAGCGCGCCGTGGCCGCGGGCCGCGCGGCGTGCGAGCGCTACGGCGTGCAGCTGCTCGACGAAACCGTGTTCTTCAACCGCCTAGCGCTGGCGCGCGACGACGAGGGCCGGCTGCGGCTGCGGCGCAGCTACGGCTTCGAGTTTTCCGATACCGGCGACAACCGCCGGCGCGGGGCCATCGTCATGCTCGGCGTGCAGATCGAGGATCTGCAGCTCGAGCCGTATCGGCTGCAATGAGGGCTGCAGCCATGCAGGCGCGCTGAGATGGCCACATGGCTCGAGGGGCGCGTGATCGAAAACCGGCAATGGACGCCGAGCGTCTACTCGATACGCGTGGCGGCGCCGCTGGGCCCGTTCGAGGCCGGCCAGTTCACCAAGCTCGCCCTGGACGTCGGCGGCGAGCGTATCGCCCGGCCATATTCACTGGTCAACCCGCCCAGCGCCGCGCCGCAGGAGTTCTACTACAACGTGGTGGCGGCGGGCCCCCTGTCGCCGCGCCTGGCGGCGCTCGCTGCGGGCGACCCGGTGTACGTGGCGCCGAAAGCCGCTGGCTTCCTCGTGCTTGCCGAAGTGCCGGACACCGAGAACCTGTGGATGATTTCGACCGGCACCGGCCTGGGGCCGTTTCTTTCCATCCTGCGCACCGAGGCGCCCTGGCAGCGCTTCAAGCGCGTGACGCTGGTGCACGCGACGCGCACCGCGGCCGACCAGGCCTACGGCGAGTTGCTCGAGGCGGTCGGCGCCGCGCGCGGCGAGCAGTTTCGCCGCATCGCCTTCGTCAGCCGCGAGGCGGCCGCCGGCGCGCTCGAGGGCCGCGTGCCCGCCGCGATCCGCGACGGGCGGCTGGAGCGCACGGCGGGCGTGGCGCTCTCGGCGGAGCGCTCGCACGCGATGCTCTGCGGCAACCCGGAAATGGTCAGCGACGTCACTGCGGCGCTCACCGAGCGCGGCATGCGCAAGCACCGCCGGCGCGCGCCCGGGCATATCAGCGTCGAGACCTACTGGTGATCCGGCGCCTCGCCTTGGTGCTGCTGCTCGGCCTGCTCGGCGGCTGCAGCGCGTTAGAGTTCGCGTACAACAACGCCGACACGTGGCTGCGCTGGCAGGGCGCGCGCTACTTCGACCTGCAGGACGGGCAGAGCGCAGCCTACAGCGCGCGCGTGGATGCGTTCCTTTCCTGGCATCGCGCCCAGGCGCTGCCGAAGTACGCGCGACTGGCGGAAGAGGCCGGTGCGCGTCTCGCGCGCGGTGTTTCGCGCGACGATCTGCTTTGGGGTTACGATGCCCTGAGGACGCAGGCGCGGGAGAGCCTGCGCCGCGCGGGAACGGAAGCGGCGGAACTGCTCGATGGCCTGGCACCGGCGCAAATCGAGCACCTGCAGCGGCGCTTCGCGCAGGCCAACCGCGATTTCGCCCGCGAGCACCTGGAGGGTTCGGGCGCGCAGCGCAGGGCCCGGCGCCTGGCGCGCCTGGTGAAAGAACTGGAGGCATGGCTGGGGAGCCTGAATGACGCGCAGCGCGAGCAGGTCCGGCAATTCAGCGAAAGAGCGCCGCTTAACGGCGAGCTGCGCGACCGCGAGCGCCGCCGCCAGCAGGCGGAGCTGCTGGCGATGCTGCGCGCGCGCGAAGCCGCCGCGCGCCTGGCCGACTGGGCGGCGCACTGGGATCGCGGGCGGGAAGCGCAATTCGCCGACGCCAACCGCGCGTTGATGGCGGAGTTTTTCGACCTGCTCGCGGACCTGGAGCGCACGCTGAGCCTGGAGCAGCGCCAGCACGCCATCGCTAGGCTGCGCGGCTACGCGCGCAGTTTCGGGCAACTGGCGGCGGCGCGATGAACGACCGCAGCACGTCCGACAACACCCTGGAGCAGCCGCCGGCGAGCTACGCCGGGCGCACGCGCTTCACGCAACTGGAGTACGAGGCGGTGCTGGCCAACGCCTCGATCGGCATCGCCTTCACGCGCGACCGCAAGTTTTTCCTGTGCAACCCGAAATTCGCCGAGATGTTCGGCTGGCTGCCCGACGAGCTGATCGGCCAGCCGGGTGAAACCGTGTACACCTCGCGCGAGAGCTATGAGGCGCTGGCCCGCATTGCGGTGCCGGTGCTCTCGGCGGGCAAGCAGCTCGACCTGGACTGGGAGGTCAAGCGCAAGGACGGCTCCACTTTCCTCGCGCGCATGATCGCCAAGGCGATCAGCTCGACCGACCCGCGCCAGGGCACGGTGTGGATCGTCGAGGACATCACCGATCGGAAACGCGCCGACGAGGAGATCCGGCGCCTGGCGGCGCAGTCGGATCTGATTCTGGACAACGTGACCGCGGGAATCCTGTTCGCGCGCAACCGCGTGATCCAGCGTTGCAACCGCCGCATCGAGGAGATGGTGGGCGCCGCGCCCGGCGAGCTGAACGGCCGGAGTTCCGCCGTGCTGTTCGCGCACCGCATGGACTGGGAATCGGCGGTGCGCCAGGCGTACGAAGGCACGCCCGCCGGGCAGATGCACGATGCCGTCTGGCGCTTCAAGCGCAAGGCTGGCGGCACCTTCCTGTGCCGCACGCGCGGCCGGCGCATCGACGCTGGCGGCGAAGACCAGGAATGGATCTGGAGCTACGACGACGTGACACTCGAGCAGGAGGCCGGGGAGCGCCTGCGCCGCGCGCTCGCCGAGCAGGAGCTGATCCTCGACAACGCCACCATCGGCATCGCGTTCATGCGCGACCGGGAGTTCCAGCGCTGCAACCGCCGCATGGAGGAGATATTTGGCTACGCACCCGGCGAGCTGATTGGCAAGAGCACCGAGCGGATCCACGTGTCGCGCGCGGCGTATGACGAGGTCGGCCGGGTCGGCTATGCCGCGATGGCACGTGGCGAGGCATACACCGAGGAGCGGCAGCTGCGTCGCAAGGACGGCAGCCTGTTTTGGTGCAAGGTCGTCGGCAAGCCGGCCGATGCGGCCGACCCCGCCGAGGGCGCGATCTGGATTTACGACGACGTGTCGGCTGAGCACGAGGCGCGCGAGTCTCTGGAGCGCGCGGTGGCCGAGCGCACCGCCGAGCTGAAGGCCGCCAACGCGCGCCTGGGCGCCGAGATCGGCGACCGCCGCCAGGCCGAGGAACGCGCCCAGCACCTCGCCGACCACGATGCGCTCACCGGGCTGCCCAACCGGCGCCTGCTCGAGGACCGCCTGACGCAGGCCCTCGCGCTCAGCACGCGCAATCGCAAGCAGACCGCGGTGATGTTCGTCGACCTGGACCGCTTCAAGGCCATCAACGATTCCCTCGGCCACGCCGTGGGCGACCAGGTGCTGAAGGAAGTCGCGCAGCGCCTGGTGAAGCAGCTGCGCATCGGCGACACCGTGTGCCGGGTCGGCGGCGACGAATTCGTGGTGGTGCTGCCGGAAGCCAAGCGTTCCACGGACGCCGCGCAGGTCGCCGGGAAGATCATCGACACCCTGTCGCAGCCGGTGCGCGTGGCCGACCGCGAGCTGACGGTCACCCCTTCCATCGGCATTGCGGTGTTTCCCGACGACGGGCGCGACGCGGAGGCCCTGATCCGCAACGCCGACGCGGCGATGTACCACGCCAAGGAATCGGGCCGCGCCAACTACCAGTTCTTCACCGAGCAGATGAACCAGGCTGCCTCGCGCCGGCTCGCGCTGGAGAACGACCTGCGGCGCGCGGTGCAAAAAGGCGAGCTGGCATTGCACTACCAGCCGATGGCCGAACTCAAGGGCGGCACGGTGGTGGCGCACGAGGCGCTGGTGCGCTGGCAGCATCCGAAAAAGGGCCTGGTGCCCCCGGCCGATTTCATCCAGCTTGCCGAGGACACTGCCCTGATCCTGGGCATCGGCGGGTGGGTGCTGCGCGAGGCCTGCCGCTGGGCGACCTTCATCGGCGTCGAGCACGGCGTGCAGGTGGCGGTCAATCTCTCGGCGCGGCAGTTCAACGACCCCAAGCTGATCGATCTGGTGCGCCGCGTGCTCGCCGAGAGCGGACTGCCGTCGACGCTGCTGGTGCTGGAGATCACCGAGTCCACGGCGATGCAGCAGACCGACGTCGCGGTGAGCACGCTTAAAAAGCTCAAGGACCTCGGCGTGTCGCTGGCGCTCGACGATTTCGGCACCGGTTACTCGAGCCTCGCCTACCTGCGCCGATTCCCGGTGGACCGCCTGAAGATCGACCGCTCGTTCATCGCCGACGTCCCGGGGGACCGCAACGCCGAGTCATTGGTGAAGGGCATCGTCGGCCTGGCGCACGCCCTCGACCTGACCGTGGTCGCCGAGGGCGTGGAAACGCAGGCACAGATGGATTTCCTCGCCGCCCTGGGCTGCGACCTGGCGCAGGGCTACCTCATCGGGCGGCCGGTGGACGCCGACAGCGCGGCCGGGCGCTACGTCTAGTCGAGCTTGATGCCGGCCTGGGCGATCACTTTCGCCCACTTGGCGATGTCGTCGCGCAGGTACTGCTCGAACTCCCCGGGTGACATGCTGAGCGGCGTGGCGCCCTGCTTGCCCCAGGCCGCCTTCACTTCCGCGTTGCCGGTGATGTTGCGGATCTCCGCGTTCAGGCGCTCGACCACGGCCTTGGGCGTACCCGTGGGAGCGACCAGGCCGAGCCAGATCGTCGATTCATAGCCGGGCACGCCCGCCTCGGAGACCGTCGGCGTCTCCGGCAGCACGCTGGAGCGCGCGCGGCCGCTGGTGCCGAAGCCCTTGAGCTTGCCCGCGCGCACGTTGGGCGCCATGGTGGTGATGGCGTCGAACATCATCTGCACCTGGCCGCCGAGGATGCCGACCCGCGCGCCGTCGCTGCCCTTGTAGGGCACGTGCACCACGTCGATCCCGGCCATCGATTTGAACAGCTCGCCGGCCATGTGGTACGGCGTGCCGGGGCCGGAGGAGGCGTAGTTCATCTTGCCGGGCTGGCTCTTCGCCAGCGCGATCAGTTCTTGCAGGTTGTTCGCGGGCACCGAGGGATGCACGACCAGCAGCAGGTCGGAGTAGTTGATCGGCGTCACCGGCACGAAATCGCGCATCAGCTGGAAGGGCTTATTCGGCAACAGCGTCTCGTTCACCGTGTGCGTGTTCGACATCAGCAGCAGCGTGTAGCCGTCGGGCGCGGACTTCGCCACCGCGTCGGAGCCGACCACGGAGCCCGCCCCGGGGCGGTTCTCGACCACGATCGCCTGCCCCATCGGCCCCTGCAGCCGCTGGCCGAGGAAGCGCGCATAGATGTCGGCCGGCCCGCCCGCGCCGAAGGGCACGATGATCTTCACGGGGCGGCTGGGGTAATCCTGGCCCTGCGCTGCCATTGCGGCGAGTGCGAGCGACAGTGCGACGGCGATTCTCATTTCCCTCTCCTTTGCCTAGGCGAGGCGCAGGAAGCGCCGCGCGGTCTGGTGGGTGATGTTGTCCCGGTCTTCGGCTGTCAACGCCAGCCCCTCGAGCTGCGCGAGCGGATGGTCGACGCCCATGTCGAAGGGATAGTCGCTGCCGATCATCACGCGCTCGGAGCCGAATTTCTCCAGGTTGAACGCGAGCAGCCTCGCGTCGTGCGTGAGCGTATCGAAGTACAGGCCCTTCGCATAGTGCGACGGCGGCTCGGTGATGAACTTGCGCGCCTCGGGGCGCACGCGGTGCCCGTGGTCCAGGCGCCCGAGCGCAGCCGGAAAGGCGCCGCCGCCGTGCGCGAAGCAGATGCGCAGCCGCGGCAGGCGCGCCAGGACCCCGCCGAGGATCAGCCGCGCCGCGGCGAGCGCCAAGTCCGCCGGGTAGCCGACCATGAACGGCAGGTAGTACTGGCCCATGCGCTCCTGGCCGATGGACGGACCCTGCGGATGCACGAACAGCGCCAGGTCCAGTTGTTGCGCAGCCGCGAAGAAGTCGAACAGCTGCGCATCGTCGAAGTCGCGCCCGTTCACCTGCGAGCCGATTTCCGCCGCGGCGAAGCCGAGCGTCTTCAGCCGCTCGAGCTCGCGTAGCGCAAGCTTCACGTCCTGCAGCGCCACCGTGCCCGCGCCGACGAAGCGCCCGGGGTGCCTTTGCACCACGCCGGCGATGAAATCGTTCTGCATGCGCGCGAAGGCGTCGGTGGGCTCCGGCGGGCCCCAGTAGCACAGCATCACCGGCACCGGCGAGAGCATCTGCATGCCGATTTTCTCGGCATCCATGTCCTCGATGCGCCGCGCCGGCGCGTAGGAGCGCTCGTCGATCTTGCGGAATTCCTTTTCGCCGAGGTAAATGGTGGCGTTGCAGGCGTCGTGCAGCCTGCAGGAGGGCCAGCCGGTCACGCCGTAGCGTGCGGCCCAGTCGTCCCAGCCGGGCGGCAGGATGTGGGTGTGGATGTCGATCGCCGCGTGCGCCATGGCCGCGCATTATAGTGGCCGCATGGCAAAGCCCGTCCTGCACTTTTCGCACGCCAACGGATTTCCGGCGCCCTGCTACGCGCAGATGCTCGAGCCGCTCGGGCGGCACTATCGCGTCGGCTGGATCGAGGCCATCGGCACCGACCCGCGCTACCCGCCGACCGAGGGCTGGCCGGCGCTCATCGAGCAGCTGATCGATACGCTGGAGCGCGAGTATGGCGGCGAGCCGGTGTACGCGCTCGGGCATTCGCTCGGCGCGTACCTGAGCTTCCTCGCCGCGGTGCGCCGGCCGGCGCTGTTTCGCGCCATCGTGATGCTCGATGCGCCGGTGATCGGCGCGCTGAAAGGGCGCGCGCTCGGCGCGGTGAAGCGGCTGGGCATCGTCGATCGCGTCACGCCCGCCGGCATGACGCGCGAACGCAGGAGCGAATGGGCGAGCCGCGAGGAGGCGAAGGCCCATTTCCGCTCGCGCCGGTTGTTCCGGGATTTCACCGAACCTTGCCTGGAGGACTACGTGCAGCACGGCCTGGCGGGCGGGCCGGGCCGGTACCGGCTGCGCATCGACCCGGAGATCGAGTACCGCATCTACCGCACCATCCCGCACGACATGAGCCGGCATTTGCGCGCGCTGCGGGTTCCCGCGGGGTTCATCGGCGGCGCGGACTCCGACGTACTGCGCCGGGTGGGGCTGGGTCCGATGCGCGGGCCGCGGTTCGTCAAGCTGCGCGTACCCGGTGGGCATCTGTTCCCTTTCGAGCATCCGCGGGTCGCTGCGGCGGCGGTGGAGGAGTTGCTCGCGACGCTGTCCGCCTAGGTGCTGCGGCGGCGCTTTGCTTTCAGCAACTCTTCGGTGTTCTTGATGTTGATCTCGACGCCGAGCAGGTTCGGATTCACCTGCAGCGCGCGGCGCCACCACGCGATCGCCTGGTCATACTCCTCCAGGCGGAAGTAGATCTGGCCGGTGCCCGAGAGGGCGCCGAAATGCACCGGGTTCATTTTGAGTGCCTGGTCGCAGTCGGCGAGCGATTTGCGGTACTCGCCTGCCAGGTAGTAGACCGTGGCGCGCTTGTTCCAGCCTTCGGCGAAGTCCGGCATGCGCCGAATCACTGCGGAGAAGCTGGCGATGGCCTCGGCATGCCGCCCGGCCTGCATCTCCTCGACGCCGCGCGCCATGACCTGGTCGATGTCCGCGTCGCCCGAGCGGCTCCAGAGCAGCCACAGGGCGCGCTCGGCGTAGCCGCGCACGAAAAGGCTTTCGTCGTGGAGGCGCTTGAACAGCAGGGCCGCATCCTCCATCTGGCCATGGTTGGCGACCCAGACCACGGCTGCGGCGCGCCGCTCGGTGACCGGATGCTCCAGCGCGGCGAACGCCTCGTCACGCGTGGCGGGCGGCGCCGGGAATGCGACCCCGGCGGCCAGTGTTAGAGTCAGCAAGACGATCAGGAACCGGATTCCGGGCATGAAGGGTAAACACATGAAATCGGCTTTTCGTCCGTTGATCATAGCGCTGCTGGCCTTTCCCGTGGTGCTCCAGGCGGCGGACGACGCCGACAGTGCGGCACCGGCCGACCCGGTGCTGCAGCAGGCCCGGGAGGCGGCGTCCCGCCAGGACTACGCGGCGGCCGCTGCGATCCTGCGCGACGCCGTCGCCAAGACACCGGCGAATCCCGACTACCACAACCTCTACGCCTACACGGTGCGCAAGGGCCCGAAGCCGAACATGGACCTGGTGTTCAAGCACTACGGCGAGGCGCTGCGCCTGGAACCGAAGCACCGCGGCGCGCATGAATATATCGGCGAGGCCTACCTGATGGTGGGCAACGTGCAAAAGGCCCGGGAGCACCTGGCGCGGCTCGACCGCCTCTGCTTCTTCGGTTGCGAGGAGTACAGCAGCCTGAAAAAAGCCATCCGCGAGTACGAGGCGAAGGGCGGCCGCTGAGGGCGGCCGGATCGCTGTCGCCGGCGCCGCGCCGGCCCAATTGCGCTAGATTGCGGCCATGCTCCTGGGCTGCATCGCGGACGACCTGACCGGCGCCACCGACCTCGGCGTGACGCTCGCGCGCGAGGGCCTTTCGGTGGTGCAGGTAAACGGCGTGCCCGAGGCGGGGCTCGCCGTGCCGGACGCTGACGCGGTGGTGGTGGCGCTGAAATCGCGCACCAACCCGCCGCAGGAGGCGGTCGAATGGTCGCTGCAGGTGCTCGACTGGCTGCGGCGCGCCGGCGCGCGCCACATCTACTTCAAGGTCTGCTCGACCTTCGATTCCACGCCGCGCGGCAACATCGGGCCGGTGGCCGACGCGCTGCTGGCAGCGCTCGGCGCGGACTTCGCGCTCGCCACGCCCGCTTACCCGCGCAACAAGCGCACGGTGTACCGAGGCAATCTGTTTGTCGGCGACGTGCCGCTCGCCGAGTCGGGCATGCGCGATCATCCGCTCACGCCGATGACCGATTCGAGCCTGGTGCGCGTGCTCGACGCGCAGGCGCGGGGCCGCGTCGGCCTGGTGGAATTCGAGGCGGTGGAATCCGGGGCCGCGGCGGTGCGCGCGCGTTGCAACGCGCTGCGCGCCGCGGGCTGCAGCTACGCGATCGTGGATGCGATCCGCGACGAGCACCTCGTCGCCGCGGGCGAAGCTTGCGCGCAAATGCCGCTGGCGATCGGCGGCGCGGGGCTCGGCATGGGCATCGCGCGAGCGCTGCGCAAAGGCGTGCCGAAGCGCGCGGCCACCGCCTTGCCGAAGGTGCAGGGCGCGGCGGCGATCCTGTCGGGCAGCTGCTCCGAGGCGACGCTCGCGCAGGTCGAGGCGGCGCGCGGGCGCTATCCGTCCCTGCACCTCGATCCGGCGCGGCTCGACGTCGACGCGGCGCTCGCCTGGGCGAAGCCCAAGCTCGGTGCGGGTCCGGTGCTCCTCTATACCTCGGCGCCGCCGTCCGCGCGGGCGGCGGGTCGCGCGCAAGAGATCGAGCAGGCGTTTCGCGATCTGGCCAGGGGGCTCGTCGCGGCCGGCGTGCGCCGTTTCGTAGTGGCGGGCGGCGAAACCTCGGGCGCGGTGACCGAAGCGCTCGGCGTGCGCGCGCTCGCCATCGGCCCGGAAATCGCGCCGGGCGTGCCCTGGACCGCGTCGATCGGCGGCGAGCCGATGCTGCTCGCGCTGAAATCCGGTAACTTCGGCGGGCCGGAATTCTTCTTCGAGGCCTTCGAGGTGCTCAAGTGACCGAAAACCAGCTGCGCGAGCAGCTCGTCCTGTTCGGGCAGTCGCTGTACGCGCGCGGCTATGCGCACGGCAGTTCGGGCAATCTTTCGGCGCGCCTGCCCGACGGGCTGCTGGTGACGCCGACCAATTCCTGCCTCGGGCGGCTCGACCCGGCAAGGATTTCCAAGCTCGATCGCGCGGGAAACCACCTGTCGGGCGACAAGCCTTCCAAGGAAGGCTTCCTGCACCTTGCCATGTACCAAGAGCGCGCGAGCGCGCAGGGCATCGTGCACCTGCACTGCACGCACTGCGTGGCGGTGTCCTGCCTGCGCCCTGTCGATCCTGAGAACGTGCTGCCGCCGATCACGGCGTACCACGTGATGCGCATCGGCCGGCTGCCGCTGGTGCCCTACTACCGGCCGGGCGACCGCGCGCTCGCCGAAGCGGTGCGCGAGAAAGCGCGCAAGCATCACGCGCTGCTGCTCGCCAACCATGGATCGGTGGTGGCGGGAAAATCGCTGGAGGACGCGGTGTACAACGCCGAGGAGATGGAGGCGACGGCGAAACTGCACCTGCTGCTCACCGGCCGCGACGCTCGCTTCCTGGATGCGGCGCAGATCGCCGACCTGGAAGCGCATTTCCCGAGCTGACGCGCGAACCTCCTGAAGCGATGAGCCGGCGCGCTTACAGGATTCTCCCCACGGAGGGCAGGACTTTCCATCCGCGGCTGATGGGCACGCACGGCGCCGTCGCCTCGAACAGCAACCTCTCGGCGAACGCTGGCGCGGACGTGCTCAAGGCGGGCGGCAACGCGATCGACGCCGCGGTGGCGGCAAGCTTCGTCGAAGGTCTCGTCAATCCGCAGATGCACACCATCGGCGGCGAGTGCCCGCTCCTCGTGCGGCTGGCGGGCGAAGCGCGCGTCATCGCCGTGAACGGCAACATGGCCGCGCCGGCAAGAGCGACGCCGGAGGCGTTCCGCGCGCGCGGGCTTGCAGACGTCCCCGACTCCGGCATCCTTGCCGCCGGCGTGCCGGCGGCCTTCGGCGCGCTGCTCACCGCGCTGCGGCGCTGGGGCACGCTGCCCTTCGCCGAGGTGATCGCGCCCGCGATCGACCTGGCCCGCAACGGCTTTCCGGTGTCCGAGGGACTGCGCAACCAGCACAAGTACGGCATCGCGCCGATGCAGCAGCGCTTCGCGTCCGAGTGGCCGGGCAGCGCGAAGCTCTACCTGCCGGTGCCCGAGGTCGGCGCACGCTTGCGCAATCCGGCGCTGGCGCGCACCTTCGAGTACCTCGCCGCAGCGAAGGATCCGCTACAGGCCTTCTACGCGGGCGACGTGGCGGCCGAGATCGCGAAGTTCTCGCAAGCGCGCGACGGGCTGCTCTCGCGCGAGGACCTCGCGGCTTTCGAAACCAAGCTCGAGGATCCGGTGTCGCTGCGTGTAGGCAATACCGAGCTGTTCAAGACCGGGTTCTGGTCGCAGGGTCCCGCCGAGCTGCAGACGCTCGCGCTGATGCAGCAGTTCGACCTGAAATCCATCGGCTTCGGCACGCCGGACTACTGCCATCTGCTGATCGAGGCGATGAAGCTCGCCTACGCCGACCGCGAGCAGTACTACGGCGACCCGGCGATGGCGCGCGTGCCGGGCGAGACGCTGCTGGGCGCGGACTACGCGAAAAAGCGTGCGGCGCTGATCGACTTGCGGCATGCCAGCCGCGAGCTGCGCCCCGGCGACGCCTGGAAGGGCGCCGCGCTGCTGCCCGAGGGCGAGAAGCTCACGCCCAAGGACTGGGGGCCGGGCACGGTGCACGTCGACGCGGTGGACGCGAAGGGCAACATGGCCTCCTTCACCCCGAGCGGCGCGTGGATCTCCTCGGCGGAAGTCATCGAATCGCTCGGCTTCCCGCTCTCGGTACGCATGATGACTTTCTACCTCGGGCCGGCGCACCACCCGAACGTGGTGGCGCCGGGCAAGCGCCCGCGCACCACGCTGACGCCTTCGATGGCGTTCAGGAACGGCAAGCCCTGGATGGCCTTCGGCACCATGGGCGGGGACAACCAGGGCCAGTGGCTGCTGCAGTTTTATCTCTGCCGCGCGGTCTACGGCATGACGATCCCCGAGGCCATCGAGGCGCCGCGCCTGTCCTCCGAACACACGCCGGGCTTCTTCGCGCCGCACGCAAGCGAACCGAACCGGGTGAGGATCGAACCCAGGTTCGGCGCCAAGGTGCTGGACGAACTGCGCAAGCGAGGCCACGATCTGGACCTGGCGCCCGACTGGACCGAAGGCTTCGTGTCCTGCGCGGCGTTCGACGCGGACACGGGCCTGATCGAAGCCGGCTGCGACCCGCGCGGCTCTAAGTCCGAATGCTTCCCCGCGTTCGCGCTGGCCTGGTGATTTGCGCAAAGGACCTGTGATGTCGATCATTCTGGGCGGCGGCGAGCATCGCTATCGCGTGATGGAAAACTGGGCGCAGCTGCCCGAGGGCTGGGAG
>JANMSV010000051.1:0-2055 GCA_031389685.1 Betaproteobacteria bacterium | reverse complement strand
AGTCCCGCGTTGACCGAGGACAATGATGTGCTCGGCGTCATGCCCGGCTGCACGGAGCCGGTGATACAGGGGAAGCGGGAAGTTCTCGTCGAGCTATATCTTCACGCGGCCTTGACCGCGGGAGGCAGATGCGCCGCCACGTGGGCAGCATAGCGCAGCGCGGTCAGTACCTGTTCGCGGGTCAGGCTGTAATCGCGTTCCACATCCGCGTAGCTCTCACCAGCCCCGAGCGCCGCTACCACCGTAGCGACGTCCATGCGGGTGCCGGCGATGCACGGCTTGCCGAACCGCACCCCAGCGTCCACCGAAACTCCCGGGAAAACTTCCATCGTTCACTTCCTTGGCGCCCTGTTCTCCGGTGAATCATACGCACTCGGCGTCGGACGCGGAAGCGCCTGCATGGCGAGCACAACCGCGCCGGGAATCCCCGCCAGCCATGGCGAGTTCTGTCCGGCGCCCGCCACCGGTTGATGTCATCGCCGCAGCGTGTGCCGGCGCGCGCGATACCAGAGCTGAACGCGGATGGCGCCGCGCGTCACGCGGTCGTTGATGACCTGCCCGGTTCCCGGCACCGGGAACCTTCGTTCGCCGCGCCGCGTTGCGGGGGTGCCGATGAAGGGGTGGGCGACGATTGCAGCGAGCGTCTGCCGGACACGCTCAACGAACTGGCGGGCGGTGAACGGGTCGTCCGCCGCGATCCGGGCGACCCGTGCTCAGGAGCCAGAATCACCCTGCTCTTGCCCCGCACGCGATTTGCCATCGATCTGCTCCGCTCCTTTGGCCTACGCCGCAAGCTTCATCTCCGCAGTCACGATGTCCCAGGACACGCCGACCCGCTGATCGGCTCCCCGCTCGGCCAGGCCGATCTCAATCAGGCGCGAGACGTCGGTATGCACGTTCTTGTAGTCCCGGCCCAGCCGGCGCGCGAGTTCGTTGATCGACAGCGGGCCATGCCGCTTCAGGTCCTCGAGCAGCGCCCAGCGCGCCGGCGTGAGGTTCCTGAGCAGGAGCGGAAGGCTCTCGAACGTCAGGCGCACCTCGGCGCCGCGCGTCCCGGTCTTCGCGGCGCGCGCCCAGGACCGCTCGAACCGGTCCAGCGCCTGCGAGAGGCTACCGACCTCGATCTGGATCTTCCTTTTCATCCTTGCCTCCGTACTTGCGCACGTCCGCTTCGAAGTCCCGCCTGAGCTGCGCCACCGACACGAACCGGTAGGGCATCTCCTTGCCGCCGACGTGCCGGTGATCTGCCTTGCCGGTCTCGTTGTCGTAGCGCACCAGGCACTCGCCCCCGCGCCCCAGGTACAGCCGGTACTTCACCCGGTGCGGGCGCTCGAGCGTCGCGCGGGGCAGCCGCCAGATGACCAGCTCGACGATGGTACCGCCTTCGCGCACGCTGCCCGCAGCCTGCAAGCCGCCTGACCTCGCGGACCCTCGAGTCTGCGCAGATCGCCGCAGGATCGCAGCCGAATTTCGCATCGAGATCCGGACCTCGAATCGATTCCGGGCGCACTCGGCGATACTCATCACGGAGGCGCAAATGGCCCGACGACTGATTGAAATCAAGCCTGAAGTCATGATGGGCAAGCCGATGATCGCCGGTACCCGGATCACGGTCGAGCTGATTCTGGAAAAGCTCGCGGCCGGCGAGACGATGGAGCAGATCGTCGAAGCCCTGCGCGCCGCCGGCTTCGGCGTCGCGTACGCGGCGCAAACCGACCCTGCGGCCGCGGATGAGCTTCCCGGGGCGTTCTCGGTGCTTTCCCCGGGCCTGCTTCGAATCCGCAATACGCGCAGCACCGCCTAGCGCCCAACATCTCGGCGTGGCCCATCAGCACCACGTCCAGCACCCGCTCCGTTTCGTGGGCGAACTGGTCCTGGCGCAGCCGCCCCGCTACGGCAGGTCCATCCCGCGTTGCCGCGCCTTCACTCGCCTGCCGTAGGCGGGCAGCGTGGTGAGGCGCGGATCGTCCACCGCGCCGCCGACGGTGAAGTGGTACAGGGACTGGAAAGCGAGGTCGCGCAAGCCGAAGGTCTGGTGCACCGGGTCGTCGAAGA
>JANMSV010000047.1:0-30126 GCA_031389685.1 Betaproteobacteria bacterium | reverse complement strand
CAGCAGGATTTCGGCAAGGCCGTGCTGGAAGCGTTCCTCGCGCGCGGCGACCAGGTCGCGGCGGTGTTCTGCGCGCAGGAAAAGGAAGGCGCGCGGTCCGATGCGCTGCGCGCGGCCGCTCAGGAAAAGGGCCTCAAAGTGCACCAGTTCAAGTCGCTGCGCGCGCCCGAGGCCGCGCAGGCGATGCAGGCGGCCGGCGCCGACATCGGCATCATGGCCTTCGTGCTCCAATTCGCACCGCAGGAGTTCGTCAACATCCCGAAACGCGGCACGATCCAGTACCACCCTTCGCTGCTGCCCAAATATCGCGGCCCGTCCTCGATCAACTGGCCGATCACGCGCGGTGACCGGGAAACCGGGCTGAGCATTTTCCGGCCGACCGACGGCTTGGACGAGGGCGCGGTGATCCTGCAAAAACGCGTCCCGGTGGGCGAGAACGACACGCTCGGCACCGTCTACTTCGAGCGCCTGTTCCCGACGGGTGTGCAGGCCATGCTGGAGACGGCAGATCTGGTGGTCGCGGGCAGGCACAAGGAAATCGCGCAGGACGAGTCCCAGGCGTCCTACGAAGGCTGGTTCCGCGATGCCGAGGCCAGAATTCACTGGGCCAATCACGTTGACGCGATCCACAACCTGATCCGCGGCAGCGACCCGGCGCCCGGGGCCTGGACCATGTGCAACGGCGCGAAGCTGCAGCTGTTCGACAGCCGCAAGGAGCTGGTGCGCACTTTCGGCGCGGTAAGGGGCAAGATCGGCGAAATTCTTGGGCTGGAAGACGGCCGCATGGTCATTTCCGCCCAGGGCGGGCGCATCCACGCCGGCAAAGCGAAGCTGGCCGACGGCAAAAAGCTCGCGGCGGCAGACCTGCTCGGCGGCGGTTTCGTCAAAGCCGGGCAGATTCTCGGCAACTGATATCCCGACGCCACTCTCGCGGCGGCGCGTCCGGCGGGCACGCTCGCGCGTAAACATTTGACGCAGCTTAGTTTTGACTGCAAGAATGCGATCCAGACTGCTGTTTCAAGGGGGGTTGTCGGAGGGTGGGCCGCCTCGATTCGACAACAGGAGATCGGGGAGAGCCCAAGCATGAGATCCGGATTCTGGAAGTCCGATTGGTTCCTGGTTGTGCTACTGGTCGTCGCATGGCTGGTGGCGCAGCCGTTTGGCCTGCGCGATTTCCAGCGTCGCGTGGAAAACGCGGCCTATGACATGGGGGTGCGGGCGACGTCGCGCGCGCCCTCCGAAAAGATTGCTGTGATCGCGATCGACGACACGTCGATCGCCAATATCGGTCGCTGGCCGTGGCCGCGCGACGTGCATGCGAAGATGACCGACCTGCTGGCGCACGCGAACGCCAAGGTCATCGCGAACACCCTGTTCCTGTTCGAGCCGCAGACCGACCCTGGGTACCGGTACGTCACGCGGCTGCTTGAGCTTGCCTCGAAGATGGAAGGGGGCGGGCAGGTCACGAGCGAACATTCCCAGCTGGTGGCGCTGCTCAAGGAAGCGGAGTCAAGCCTCAATACTGATCGCCGCCTTGCGCAGAGCTACGCCAGGGCCGGGAACGTGCTGCTGCCGATTCTTTTCACCATCGATATTCCGCGCGGCAAGCCGGACCGGGCCCTGCCGGACTTCGTCGCCAGGAACGCGATACCGTCCAAAGAAGAGGAGCTGGGCGCGCTGCCGGCGTCCGAGGTCCAGTTCCCCATCGAGATCCTTGGGCGCACCACGGCCGGGCTGGGTCACCTCAACGCCAATCCCGATGTGGATGGCGGCATCCGCACCGAGCCATTGGTGCTGCGCTACTTCGACAGCCACTTTGCGTCGCTGTCGGCCATGATTGCTGCGAAGAGCCTTAATCTCGGTCCGGCAGACATCAGAATCCGCGCGAACGAAGGCGTTACGCTCGGCAGGCTGCGCATCGGCACCGATCCGGCCTTGCAGATGTACACCTACTTCTACAAGGATCGAGACAACCGTTCCGCGTTTCAGGTCGATTCGTTCTATGACGTGATCACCGGCAAGATTCCCGCGAGCAAGTACGCCGACAAGATCGTCCTGATCGGCGCCACGGCGGCCGGCGTCGGCACCACGTCGGTCACGCCCGTGTCCCCCGCGATGGCACCGGTGCTGACGCTGGCGCATTCGGTTTCGTCGATCCTGCAGGAGCACTTCTTTGTTGCCCCCGCCTGGGCCACCATGGTCGAGATCCTGCTGCTGCTGCTGGTCTGGGTCTACCTGGCGCTGCTGCTGCCGCAACTGCGCGCTTCGGTCGCGGCGATCATCACGGCGGGCCTGCTCGCCGTGTTCGTCGGCACGCACTTTGTCCTGATGGTGTCGCAGGGAATATGGGTGCAGTTCATGACCGCGTGCCTGGTTCTGCTTTTCGGGCATCTTGCCCTGGTGACGAAGCGCTTCATCGTGACCGAGGCCGCCAAGGTCAAGTCGGACGAATCCTCCGCCGAATCCAACCGCATGCTCGGCATCGCCTACCAGGCCCAGGGCCAGCTGGATCTCGCCTGGGACAAGTTCCGCCAGGTGCCGATGTCGGACGCGGTGCTGGACAACCTGTATAGCCTGGCGCTCGATTTCGAGAGGAAGCGCCAGTTCAACAAGGCGGAGTCGGTGTTCAGCCACCTGCACGAGTACAACCCGAAATTCAAGGATCTCGAACAAAGGCTGTCGCGCGCCAAACAGCTGTCCGAGACGGTCATCCTGGGCGGCGGCTCGAGCCACCCCGGCGGGTCGCTGAACCTGGCGGCGGGCGAGAAGCCCAAGTTCGGCAGGTTCGAGGTGCAAAAAGAGCTGGGCAAGGGCGCCATGGGCGTGGTGTACCTGGGCAAGGATCCCAAGATCGGGCGCGAGGTGGCGATCAAGACGATGGCGCTGGCGCAGGAGTTCGAAGCGGAGGAGCTCGCCGAGGTGAAGGAGCGCTTCTTCCGTGAAGCGGAAACCGCCGGGCGCCTGTCGCACCCGAACATCGTAACCATCTACGACACCGGCGAGGAGCACGATTTCTGCTACATCGCCATGGAACTGCTCAAAGGCGGCGACCTGGCGCCTTACGTGAAAGCAAACAGCCTGCTGGCCGTCGAGAAGGCAGTGTCGATCGCCGCGCGCGCGGCCGACGCGCTGGGCTATGCGCACAAGCAGGGGGTGGTGCACCGGGACATCAAGCCGGCGAACATGATGTATCACGCCGGCACCGACACGCTGAAGCTGACCGATTTCGGCATCGCGCGCCTGACCGACTCTTCGAAGACCAAGACCGGCATGGTGCTTGGCACGCCGTCGTACATGTCGCCTGAACAGCTCGCCGGAAAGAAGATCGAGGGCCGCTCGGACCTGTTCTCGCTCGCGGTGAGTCTGTACCAGATGCTGTGCGGCAAGCTGCCTTTCGAGGGCGAATCGATGGCACAACTCATGTACAAGATCGCCAATGAGCCGCCCACCGCCATCCTTTCGATCAATCCAGGCGTGCCGCCGGCGCTGGTGGCCTTCCTCGACCGGGCGCTCGCCAAGAATCCCGACGAGCGCTACCAGACCGGCGACGAGTTCGCCGCCGCGCTGCGCTCGGCGGCCAGCGGCGCGCGGGCCGCGGCCGCTCCGCCCCCCTTGGACATCGAGCTGTAAGCGCATGAATCTGAGCCAAGCTCTCGAGATCGCCTTGTGTACCGATCCCGGCATGGTCCGCTCGCATAACGAAGATTCGATTGCGGCGGACGCGGCGAACGGGCTGGTGGTGCTGGCCGACGGCATGGGCGGCTATAACGCGGGCGAAGTGGCGAGCGGCATGGCCACCACGTTGATCACCACCGAGATGCAGCAGTTGCTCGCCAAGGTGAAGCCCTACGAGCTCGATCCCGAGAGCGACAAGAACCTCGCCGCGCGACTGGTGCGCGAGCAGGTGCTGAAGGCCAACGCCTCGATTTACCACGCCGCGCAAAGCCAGCCGCAGTACGCGGGCATGGGTACGACGCTGGTGGTGTGCCTGTTCTACGACGACAAGGCGCTGGTGGCGCACCTGGGCGATTCGCGCCTGTACCGCATGCGCGAGGGCACGCTCAAGCAGATTACGCGCGACCATTCCCTGCTGCAGGAGCAGATCGACTCGGGGCTGATCACGGCCGAACAGGCCAAGCACGCGCAGCACAAGAACCTGGTGACCAAGGCGCTCGGCATCGACCCTACCGTGGAACCCGAGATCCGCGAGTACGAAACCCGGCCCGGCGACCTCTACCTGCTGTGCTCCGACGGGCTGTGCGACATGGTGGAGGACGGCGACATCAGCATGGCGCTGGAGGCGCTGGGCGCGAACCTCAAGCTCGCCGCGCAGCAGCTGGTGCAGATGGCCAATGACAACGGGGGCAAAGACAACGTTTCGGTTATACTCGTGCGCGTCCTGCGGGAGTACCCCGCCGCCCGCGGCGTGGTGGGGAGGTTTCTCGGATGGTTAAAATAGTCTCCAGGGGTCGGCGATGGCGAAACTGATACTCAGCATGGACGGGTTGGTGCTCAAGGAGATCCCCTTGACCAAGGAGCGCACCACCATCGGCCGCAAGCCGCACAACGATATCCAGATCGACAATCTTGCGGTGAGCGGCGAGCACGCCGTCATCGTCACCATCCTGAACGACTGCTTTCTGGAGGACCTGGGCAGCACCAACGGGACGCTGGTGAACGGCAGCCCGGTCAAGAAGCACTTCCTGCAGAACAACGACGTCGTCGAGTTGGGCAAGTACCGGCTGAAGTTCGTCGGCGAGGCGCCGGTTTCCGCGGCCGCCGCAGAGAAGGCGGATTTCGAGAAGACCATGGTGCTGCGCCCCTCGGCGATGAAAGCGGCGGCAGAGCAGGCCAGGGCGATGGGCGCGGGCGCCGCGGAAGCTGCGCGGGCCGCCGCGGCTCAACAGGTCGCGACGAATGCCGCTGCCGCGGGCATCGCCGACAGGGACTATAGGGTCGCTGCGGCGGCGCCGGCACCGGCGCCCGCCCCGGCGCCTGCAATGGCGGCCGCGCCCGCGGCTGCACCCGCACCCGCGGCTGCACCCGCACCCGCTGTTAAGAGCGGCCATCCCCTGGGCGCGATCCAGATCCTGTCTGGCGGCAATGCGGGCAAGGAACTGGAACTCGCCAAGCCGCTCACCACACTGGGCAAGCCCGGCGTGCAGGTGTCGGTGCTCACCAGGCGTCCCCAGGGCTACTTCATCACCCATGTCGAGGGCGCCAACCCCCCGACGGTGAATGGCCAGGCGATCGGCACCGCGCCGCACGCGCTCAAGGACCACGATGTCATCGAGTTGGCCAGCGTCAAGATGGAGTTTTTCCTGAAGGGATGAGCGGCGGGGCGACATTGCGCCCCGCACACGGCCCCGCCGGCCCGACGGCGCCTGCATGAAACAGCACATCGTCCGCATCGCCCTCGGTCTCATCATCACCTTGTTGTTCATCGGGCACGCGGCGCAGTACTACGTGGTGCCGTTCATCACGCAGCTGGACAACATCATTTACGACACGCGCCTGCAGATGACCATGCCGCGCGGCGTGGACGAGCGCATCGTGATCCTGGATATCGACGAAAAGAGCCTGCAGGAGGTGGCGCGCTGGCCCTGGCCGCGAGACGTGATGGCCGGGCTGATCGGCAAACTGTTCGGCAAGTACGAAATTGCGATCGTGGCCTTCGATGTGGTGTTCGCCGAGGCCGACTACTCCTCCGGCATCCGCGCTCTCGAGCAGATGGCGCAGGGCTCGCTGAAGGACATCCCGGCGTTCCAGCAGGTGTTCCGCGAGCTGCGTCCCAGTCTCGACAACGACTTCCTGTTCGCCGAGGCGATCAAGGGCAAGCCGGTGGTGCTGGGCTACTACCTGAACAGCGAGAAGGACGCCAAGCGCATCGCCGCGATTCCTGCGCCGGTGCTGCCCAAGGGGACTTTCCAGGGACGCAACATCCCGTTCACCAGCTGGGTGGGCTACGGCGGCAACCTGCCGCAGTTCCTCAACAACGCCGCCAGCGCGGGCCATTTCAACCCGATCACGGACCCCGACGGCGTGGTGCGACGGGTGCCGATGATCGCCGAACTGGACGGCGAATACTACGAGGCGCTGTCGCTTGCCGTGGTGCGCACCATCCTCGGCTTTCCCAAGGTCGAGCCCGGTTACGCGCCCGACCGGTTCCTGCAGCGCGGCTACAGCGGCCTGGAATGGCTCAAGGTGGGCCCGCTCACCATCCCGGTGGACGAGAGCGCCAGCACCCTGATCCCGTATCGCGGCCGCAAGTTCAGCTTTGCCTACGTCTCGCTGGCCGACGTGATTGCCGAGCGCGTGCCCCTGGAGCGCTTGAAAGGCAAGATCGCACTCATCGGCACCACCGCGCCGGGCATGCTCGACCTGCGCTCGACGCCCGTGGACAACGTCTTTCCGGGTGTCGAGGTGCACGCCAACCTGATCGCCGGCATGCTCGACAAGAACCTCAAGTTGAAGCCCCCCTACATGCTCGGCGCGGAAGTGGTGCTGCTGGTCATCGGCGGTGTCGCGCTGTCGCTGCTGATTCCCCTGCTGGCGCCGCTGTACGCCACCGTCATCATGCTGCTCGGCATGCTGCTGATCACCGGGCTGAACGTGGCGATCTGGACCGAAGCGCACATGGTGCTGCCGCTCGCGGCCTCGGTGCTGATGACGGCATCGCTGTACATCGTCAACATGGCGTACGGTTATTTCGTCGAGGCGCGCTCCAAGCGCCAGTTCACCGAACTCTTCGGCCAGTACGTGCCGCCCGAGCTGGTCGACCAGATGGCGCGCGATCCCGAGAAATACAACATGGCGCCGCGCGCGGCGGAGCTGACCATCCTGTTCTCGGACGTGCGCGGATTCACCAGCATCTCCGAGGCGCTCAAGCCCGAGGAGCTGCGCGAGTACGTCAACGCCTACCTCACCGACATGAGCGCCATCATCCGCAGCAAGCACCGCGGCACGCTCGACAAGTACATCGGCGACGCGATCATGGCGTTCTGGGGCGCGCCGGTGGAGGACCAGCAGCATGCGAGAAACGGCTTGCTGGCGGCGCTCGACATGCAGAAGGAATGCAGGATCCTGAACGAGAAATTGGCGGCGCGCGGCTGGCCGACGATCAAGATCGGCGTCGGCGTGAATTCCGGCAGCGTGCGCGTGGGGGACATGGGATCGCAAGTGCGGCGCGCGTATACCGTGATGGGTGACGCGGTGAACGTGGCTTCGCGGCTGGAGGGGCGCACCAAGGGCTACGGCGTCGGAATCCTGGTCGGCCAGGCGACGCGCAACCTGGTGAAAGACGTGGTATTTCGCGAGGTCGACAAGATCAAGGTAAAAGGCAAGGACGAGGCGCTCACGATCTATGAGCCGCTCGGCCTGGAGTCGGAAATCGATCGCAAGGTGCTTGAGGAACTGAAGATCTGGAACCAGACCTTGCGCGCCTACCGCACGCAGCAATGGGACCAGGTCGAGGTGGGACTGCTCAACTTGCAGCGCATGAGCCCCGACTGCGGGCTGTACCAGGTTTATGCGGAAAAGGTGAGCGAAAAGCGCCGCCATCCGCCGCCGTCCAACTGGGATGGCGTCACCGTGTTCGACGAGAAGTAGGCGGCGGCGTGCGCCTGCGCGTCCTGGGTTGTTCGGGAGGCATCGGCGGCCGGCACATGCGCACCACTTCGTTCCTGGTGGACGGCGACGTGCTGGTGGACGCAGGCACGGGCGTGGGCGACCTGTCGCTCGCCGAACTGTCGCTGGTGGATCACGTGTTCGTCACCCACTCGCACCTGGATCACGTCGCGTCGATCGCGTTCATCGCCGACACGGTGGGCGGCATGCGCGCCCAGCCGATCGTGGTGCATGCGACGCGCGAGACCATCGCCATCCTGAAAAACCATATCTTCAACTGGGAGATCTGGCCGGACTTCGCCCAGATTCCGTCGCCGCAGGCGCCGTTCATGCGCTACGAGGAAATCGAACTGGGCCGCACCGTGTCGCTGGCGGGGCGTGCGTTCACGCCGCTGCCGGCGATCCATACCGTGCCGGCGGTCGGGTACCAGCTCGACAGCGGCAGCGGCAGCCTGGTGTTCACCGGCGACACCGGCCCGAACGACGCGCTGTGGACGATCGTGAACCGCATCGCCAACCTCAAATTCCTGATCATCGAGACGGCGTTCGCCAACAAGGAACGCCACCTCGCCGAGCTCTCCAAGCACCTCTGCCCGTCGATGCTGGCCGAGGAACTCGCCAAGTTCGAGCGCGACGCCGAGGTGTATGTCACCCACCTCAAGCCCGGCGAGACCGAGCTCACCATGCAGGAGATCGAGGAGTCCTCCGGGCGCCTGCAGCCGCGCATGCTGCAGAACAACCAGGTGTTCGAGTTCTAGGCGCGGTGCACCACGGCAATATGAAAAACATCCTAAGAATCAGGGGGGTGGCGGTTGAATGTTTGCCTGCCGGGGGATAGCATAGCCTGCAAGATGCCATCAGGGGGTCAGCGATGAGCGCCGTACTCAGCCACCACGCCGCGCCGCAGGCGGACGTCAACGTCCGCCTCGCGTTCCAGAAGCAGTTGCAGGCGGTCACCAACAAGATCCACGCCACCAGCAACATCGACGAAATCATGCTCGAGGTGAGCGCGGATGTCTGCGTGCTGTTCAATGCCGACCGCCTCACCATCTACTCGATCGGCGAGGACAAGCAATCCATCGTTTCCAAGGTCAAGACCGGTCTCAATTCGTTCAAGGACCTGAAACTGCCGATCGCCGAGCATTCGATCGCCGGCTACGTCGCGCTCGCCAAGAAGACGGTGAACATCAGGGACGTGTACGACGACGCCGAGCTGAAGTCGCTCAACCCGAACCTGCGCTTCCTGCAGGAAGTCGACAAGCGCACCGGCTACCGCACCAAGCAGATGCTGGTAGCGCCGATCGTCGACGGGCAGAGCCAGGAACTGATCGGCGTCATCCAGATCATCAACAACAAGGCCGGAGTGCCGTTCGGTGCGCTCACGGACGACGGCGTGGGCGAGCTGTCGCAGACGCTGGCGATCGCGTTCCGGCAGCGCCAGAAGCCGCAGCAGGTCAAGTCCAAGTACGACTACCTGATTGCGGAAGCCGTGCTGTCGGCGGGCGAGTTCGAACTCGCGTCGCGCCAGGCGCGCAAGAGGGCGGTGGACATCGAAGCCGTCCTGATCGAGGAATTCCAGGTCAAGATTCCGGCGATCGGAGCGGCGCTGTCGAAGTTCTTCGGCGTGCCCCACGAGCCCTTCAGGCAGGACCGCATCAAGCCGATGGAACTGCTGAAGAACCTGAAGCGCGAATACGTCGAGCAGAACCAGTGGTTGCCGATCGACGATACCAGGGAAGGCCTGGTCGTGTTGTGCCTCGATCCGGAGCGCATCCGCAGCTCGCGCATCGCCTCCAACGTTTTTCCGAAAGCGAAACTCGTCTACCGTGTCACCACGCAGAAGGAGTTCAAGGAGACGGTCAACCTGTTCTACGGCGCGGAGACCATGGACAGCGGCGACATCGGCGACATGCTGTCCACCATGGACGACGAATCCGACGTGGTGCTGGAGGGCGGGGCAGCCGACGAGGTGTCGGCGGCGGCGGACAACGAGCTGGTGAAACTGGTGAACAAGGTAATCATCGATGCCTACAACCAGGGTGCCTCGGACATCCATATCGAACCCTATCCCGGCAAGGTGAAGACCGAGATCCGTTTCAGGAAGGACGGATCCCTGGCGCCCTATATCGAGGTGCCGGCGAGCTACCGGTCGGCGCTCGCGGCGCGCATCAAGATCATGTGCGACCTGGATATCTCCGAAAAAAGGCGGCCGCAGGACGGGAAAATAAAATTCAAGAAGTTCGGCCCGCTGGACATCGAGTTGCGCGTAGCCACCATTCCCACGCAAGGCGGGGTGGAGGACATCGTCATGCGGATTCTCTCCGCCGGCGAGCCGTTCCCCCTCGACAAGATGGGCTTCACCAAGCAGAACGAGGAGATCCTAAAGAGCACGGTGAGCAAGCCCTACGGCCTGTTCTTCGTCTGCGGCCCGACCGGCTCGGGCAAGACCACCACGCTGCACTCGGTGCTCAAATTCCTCAATACGCCCGACACCAAGATCTGGACCGCGGAGGACCCGGTCGAAATCACGCAGAAGGGTCTGCGCCAGGTGCAGGTCAACAAGAAAGCCGGACTGGACTTCGCGGCGGTGATGAGATCGTTCCTGCGCGCCGACCCGGACATCATCATGGTCGGCGAGATGCGCGACAAGGAGACCACCGGGATGGGCATCGAGGCCTCGCTCACCGGCCACCTGGTGTTCGCCACGCTGCACACCAATTCGGCAACGGAGTCGATCATCCGCCTGCTCGACATGGGCATGGACCCGTTCAATTTCTCGGACGCGCTGCTCGGCATCCTCGCGCAGCGCCTCGCCAAGCGCATGTGCAGCTGCAAGCAGACTTACACCCCGGAGCCCGCCGAGCTGACCTCGTTCCTGCGCGAGTATTGCGATGAGCTGCAGAATACCCCGAGGTTCAAGGCCGATCCCAAAGGGTCGATGGAGGCGGTTTACAAGGGCTGGGTGAAGCACTACGGCAACGACAAGGGCCAGCTCACGTTCTTCAAGCCCGTGGGCTGCGACAAGTGCGGCGGCACCGGCTTCAAGGGCCGCTGTGGCCTGCACGAGCTGCTGATCGCCACCGACCGCCTGAAGAAGCTCATCCAGGAGCACGCGCGCGTCGCCGAAATGCTGGCGGTCTGCCTGGAGGAAGGCATGCGCACGCTGAAGCAGGATGGCATGGAAAAATGCCTGATGGGCGTCACCCACATCAAGGAAGTGCGCTCGGTCTGCATCAAGTGACGCGGCGCGCCCAGCCGCCCGCATGAACCGCATCATCGACACCACGCAGGCGCTGGGCTTCTCCGCAGAAGGGCGCACGGCCGCGGATGACCTCGTTCAGCGCCTCGAACAGCTCAATTCCATCGGGGCGTCGCTTTCCGCCGAGCGCGACCTCAACCGTCTGCTGGAGGCCATTCTTACCGCGGCGAAATCGATCACGCGCGCCGATGGCGGCACGCTGTACCGCCTGACCGAAGACGGCACGCTGCGCTTCGAGATCCTGCGCACCAGCAGCCTGAAGTACTACCTTGGCGGCACCACCGGCAACCCGGTGCCGTTCTACCCGATCCACCTCATCGGCAAGGACGGCAAACCCAACCACAGCATGGTCGCCGCATACGCGGCGCTCACGGGAAAGACCGTGAACATCGCCGACGCCTACACTGCCGACGGTTTCGACTTCACCGGCACCAGAAATTTCGACAAGAAGACCGGCTACCGCTCCAAGTCCTTCCTCACCGTGCCGATGGCGAATCACGAGCACGAAATCATCGGCGTGCTGCAGTTGATCAACGCGCAGGACCCCGATACCGGCGAGATCGTGCCGTTTTCCAATGCGGACCAGCGCCTGGCGGAGTCGCTCGCCTCGCAGGCGGCGATCGCGTTGACCAACCGCATGCTCATCAACCAGCTCGAGCAACTGTTCGAGTCCTTCATCAACCTGATCAACTCGGCGATCGACGAAAAATCGCCCTACACCGGCGGCCACTGCCAGCGCGTACCGGCGCTCACCATGATGTTGGCCGAGGCGGTCAACGAGACCGCAGAGGGCCCGCTCAGCGATTTCCACATGAGTGACAAGGATCGCTACGAGTTGAAGATCGCCGGCCTGCTGCACGATTGCGGCAAAGTCACGACGCCGGTGCACGTGGTGGACAAGGCCACCAAGCTGGAGACCATTTACGACCGTATCCACCTCCTCGACACGCGCTTCGAAATCCTCAAGCGCGACGCTGAGATCACGATGCTGAAGGCGGGCGGTGATCCTGAGGCGCGCGCGCGTTACCGTGAGCGCCTGCGCCAGATCGAAGAGGATCGCATGTTCCTGCGTGCCGCCAATATCGGTGGCGAGCGCATGCACGACGACGACATCGAGCGTGTGAAGCGCATCGCCGAGTATCGATGGACCGACATTTCCGGCCACGAAGCCAAGTTCCTCAGCGATGACGAGTCAAAGAACCTGGCGATCCGCGCCGGCACGCTCACCGCCGAGGAGCGGCAGGTGATCAATCACCACATCGTCGCCACCATCAAGATGCTCGAGGCGTTGCCCTGGCCGCGCCACCTGAAGAACGTGCCGGAGTACGCCGGCGGGCACCACGAGCGCATGGACGGCAAGGGCTACCCGCGCGGCCTCAGGCGCGAGCAGATGTCGGTGCAGGCGCGTGTCATGGGGATCGCAGACATCTTCGAGGCGCTGACCGCAAAGGACCGGCCCTACAAGAAAGGCAAGACCTTGTCCGAGTCACTCGAGATCCTCGGAAAATTCAGCCAGAACGGCCACATCGATCCTGACCTGTTCGATGTCTTCGTGCGCAGGAAGGTGTACCTGCGCTATGCCGAAGCGTTCCTGGACAAGGAGCAGATCGACAAGGTCGACGAGTCGGGTATTCCCGGTTACACGCCCTGAACGAGGAAGTCTTCGAGCGCCCGGATCGGCGCCGTGTCCTCGAACAACACCTGCCGCCCGGCCTCGATGCGGCGCCGGACTTCGCCGCGATACGCCGGGTCCTGCGCCAGCCTTACGGCGAGCGCGATGTACGCTTCCTCGTCGTGAACCACCAGGTCCTGCAGCCCGATGCGCTTGAGGATGCCGCTGGCCAAGCGACCGCGCAGAAAGCGACCCTCCAGGGTGACGATGGGCAGGCCGCATTGCACAGCCTGCAGTGCGGTGTTGAATCCGGAGAATCCGATGCTGTCCAGGAACACCTCGGCCCGGCCGAGCAGGCCGAAGAATCCCTCCCTCGTCTGCCAGGGAACGAAACGCACGTAGCGCTCGAAGTCGAGGCCGCCGCCGGCGAAGGCCGAGGCCAGGCGCGTGCGCAGTGCGGTGGACAGCGTGCGCGTACGATAGTCGAAGAACACCGTCGTGCAACGCCCCAGCCTGCGCGCGATTTCGACGAGTACCCGGTCGTGCTCCGGCGCGTACTTGAAGGGCGTGCCCGGACAGAGCAGCAAAGGCGCATCGGGCTCGATGCCCAGGCTGCCCAGGTCGGGCGGCGCTGGGACGACCGTCTCGGGCTGTAGGTAGCAGCCCAGATTGGGCAAGGCGACCAGCCGCTCGGTGTAGTGGGCCTGCGCGTTCGCGGGCTCGAGGTCCACGGCGGAAAGATAGCAGTCGATGGTGGGCAGGCCCGTGGTCTCTGGATGGCCCCATGACGCCGCCTGTACTGGCGCCAGGCGCATGCTCGCCAGCTTCAAGCTTATCGGATCCATCCCGATCTCCGGATAGATCAGCACGTCGGGTTTTGCAGCGGCAATCGCGTCCACCCATTGACGCAATCCCCCCGCACCCTGCACGAACCGGGTGGCGCGTGACCGGGCGTATCGGGTTTCCCGGTCTTCACCGGCGCCGAGGCAGAACGCGGCCAAGGCGAAGCGCTCGCGGTCGAGTTGCTGAAACCAGCCTTTGAAGATCGCGTTCCACACCGAGTGATTGCGGAAAAACTGCGACACCACGCCGACCCGGATCGGCCCGGGTTCCCGCGACGTCCTCGCCAGCGCAGCCGGCTGCGCCTGCCAATGGCCCATCAGCCGCGCGCACAGCCGGCCATAGCGCTGCAGCAGTTCGCGGTTGTCGTGCTCCTGGTAGGCGAGCCAGAAAGGCTGCGCCACGCCCACGGCCTTGTGGCCAGTCGCGGCGCGTTGCGCGTCGAACCAGCGCTCGAGTTCCTCGAGGCCCGCGGCGAACTGGCCGCGCATTGCCGGCAGATCCTCGCCCGACTCGCGGATCGCGGGGATGAGGCACATGAGGCGCACCCACCTCGCCTCAGGGGACTCCGGACTGAGCGCAATCGCCGCCTCGTAGCACTCGAGCGCCTCGCGCCGCAGGCCCTGGTCCTTCAGGACGTTGCCCAGATTGACGCGGGCATCCGCGACGCGGGGGTCGAGCTCGAGCGCCCGGCGATAGCGATCGGCGGCTTCCTCAAGGCGGCCGGTATTCGCCAGCACGTTACCCAGGCCGAGATGGGCATCGGCAAAATCCGGTTTCGTTTCCAGGGCGCGCTCGAGGTAACGCGCCGCCTCATCCGGCGCTCCGCGATCCGAGAGCAGCTTGCCGAGCCGATAGCAAGCTTGTGCGTCTGCCGGGTCCGCGTCGATCGCACGCTTGAGGACCGGCTCCGCCTCGCTTGCGCGGCCCAGGCGGTCGAGCAGCATGCCGTAGTTGCGGAGCGCGCCGGCGTAATCCGGACGCAGTGCCAGGGCAGCCTCAAGGGACGCGACGGCCGCATGCGCATCGCCGGCGCTCTCGTAGACGCTGGACAGCACCACCTGCGCTTCCGGAAAGTCCGGCTTGGACGCCAGCGCGGCCCGCAGGAGCGTTTCGGCCCGCTGCGGGTGCCCCCGCATGTACAGAAGCTTGCCCAGGTTGTAGTTGACAAAGGCGTTGAGGGGCTCGAGGCGGACCGCGTCCTCGTAACACCTTAATGCTTCCCGCGTATCACCCAAGGCCTCCTGCGCGATGCCAAGATTGAGGCGGGGGGCAGCGTAAGTGGGGTCCGCGGCTGCCGCTGCACGATAGCTCCTGCAGGCCTCGTCCAGGTGACCTATGTTTTCCGCCCGATTGCCAGTCGCAATCAACTCGTCGGCCCGTTCCCGCCCATCCCTCGCCTTGGGGCGGCGTAAAATGGCCAGTCGATTGAGGATCTTGCGTAGTAGCACGGCGTCCCGATTCTCACACAGCCGGGCCGGGCGAAAGGCAGGCAGAAACCGTCAGGCACTGCCAATTTAGGTCACCCTTGACTACGGATCAGGCCTGAATTAAGTGAGTTTTTTGGCAATTCCCCCATGGCACGCGGGTTGCTTTGATATCCCCCAGCGGCCCAGCCGCAAACACTTAAAGGAGATCTAAATGAAACGCTTGCAACAGGGCTTTACGCTGATCGAGCTGATGATCGTGGTTGCGATCATCGGCATCTTGGCCGCGGTGGCGCTCCCCGCGTACCAGGACTACACCATCCGGGCGAAGATGTCCGAGATCATCCTGGCGATGAGCGCCTGCCGCACCTCGATCACCGAGGTGTACCAGTCGGGCGGCACGCCGCCCGCGGCCAACCAGTGGGGCTGCGAAGCCGTCGCCTCGAAGTTCGTGGGTAGCCTCACGACCGATACCAACGGGATCGTCACGGCGCTCGTGCGGAACATCAGCGTGGACGTGAACGGCAGCGTGGTGACGCTGGCCCCGCTCATTACCGGCACCGTCGTGGCCAGTACCACCATCAACATGGGCCAGGGTCTCTTCGGCTGGCGTTGCGGTAGCCCCACTGATGGCACGACCGTCAGCGCCAAGTTCCTGCCCGGCTCCTGCCGCGGCAACTAAGCAGCAGAGTTCAGCAACACAGAAAGGCGCCCTCCGGGGCGCCTTTTTTTCGGCATGATGCCGTCGATGCTGACCTGGATCAGATCGCAGCTTGGCGCGGCCGGGCAGGCCGCCCAACAGCTCTTGCCTCGCGCGGAGGCCGCCTATGCGGCGGGGGCCCTGGGGCAGGCGCGCCGCCTGGCTCTGCTGAAGTTGCGAAGCTCGCCGCTGGACGCGGGTGCGCTCGCCCTTTTGGCAGCGATTGCGGCGGACGAGGGTCAGACCGAGGATGGCTTGCAGTGGGCGCGCCGTGCGCAGGCGGCCGATCCCCGCGCCGCATCGCCGCACTATGTAACCGGGCGCTTGTGGCAGGACGCGGGGCGCCTTGCCGAGGCGGAAGCGAGCTACCGTGGCGCCATCGCGCGGCAATCCGACCACGCGCGTGCCTACAACAACCTGGGCTGCGTACTGCACATGCAGGGCAAACTGCAGGAAGCGCTCGCCGCCTACCGCCGGGCGCTCGACCTGGATCCGGGCCTGCCGCAGGCCAACCAGAACTACGCCGCGATCGTGCGCGATGCAGGCTCGCTGGAGCGCGCGGTCGCGGAGTATCTGCGGCACACCGCAGCGCATCCGAACGACGCGATGGCGTTCAACGATCTGGGCAATGCCTACCGCGAGCTTGGGCGGCACCAGGACGCGCTGGCCGCGTACGCGCGCGCTTTGACGCTCGCGCCCGACCTCGCGCAGGCGCACTTCAGCCGCGCCTTCGTGCTGCTGCTGCTCGGCGAATACCGCGCCGGGTGGCGCGACTATGAATGGCGCTGGCGCATCAACGCCTTCAATGGCCCTGTGCGCAGGTTTGCCCAGCCGGTCTGGGACGGCGCCCGGATCGACCGGGGAACGCTCTTGTTGCAAGCGGAACAGGGCCTTGGTGACACGCTGCAATTCGTGCGCTACGCACCGCTGGTCGCCGAGCGCTGCGGCTCGGTGATTCTCGAGTGCCAGCCGGAGCTCGCAACCCTCCTGCGGGGCAAGCCCGGCTTGGACCGGGTGCTGGCGCAGGGGGAGGCGTTGCCGCCGTTTGCCGCCCACGCGCCGCTCATGAGCCTGCCGGCGCTTTTCGACACCACGCTCGACGCCGTTCCCTGGAGCGGTCCCTACGTGCACGCGGATCCGGATCGGGTCGCGGCATGGCGGGACGCGATCACCGCGCCCGGACTCAAGGTCGGCCTGGTATGGGCCGGCCGCCCGCAGCAGTGGGACGACCGCAAGCGTTCGATTTCGCTCGACTTGCTGGCACCGCTGGCGCGCGTGCCGAACGTCGTCTTTTACAGTTTGCAGGTCGGGGCGGCGGCGGCGCAGGCTGCCCGGCCGCCGGAGTCCATGCGCCTGGTCGACGTGGCGGCACGCATCAAGGATTTTTCAGATACCGCTGCCATCGTCGCAGGCCTCGACCTGGTTATCACAATCGACACTTCCGTGGCGCACCTGGCGGGCGCGATGGGCGTGCCAGTGTGGGTACTGGTGGCGCACGCGCCGGACTGGCGTTACCACCTGGAGCGTAGCGACAACCCCTGGTATCCGACGATGCGCTTGTTTCGCCAGGTGCGCGACGGTGACTGGTGCGGCGCGATCGAGCAGGCGGCCGAAGCGCTGGAGCAACGTTCGGCAGCGGGCTAACCGGTGCACGGGCCGCACTACTTGCGTGTTTTCGGCGCCAGCACGCCGCTGCCCGGCGATTCCAGCCTCTGCAATTCGAATGCCGCAGGATTGAACCCGAGATCCACTGCACGCCGGAACGAGGTTTTCGCGTCGTCCAAGCGCTTTAGTCCTTCCAGCGCGAGTCCCAGACGGTGATGCGTAAAACCGTCGCGCGGCTTGAGTTCAAGCGCGCGCGAAAAATACTGGTAGGCGAGGTCGAACTCCTCGCGATGCAAGTGGATCGCGCCGCGCGCGTAGTAGCACTGAGCGGTCTTCGGGTAGAGGCGGATGCAGCGCTCCGCGGTTTCGATCGCCTTCCCGGGCATCCCGGCATACAGGTACTCGCGGCCGGCACCGTAAAGCGTGCGCGAGCCCCAGGGCACCGGCTGGTCCGGTAGCTTGGCCGCCGCGTCCTCCCACAAGAGCAGGGGGCTCGAAAATGTTGTCAGGCGGTCATGCGCCGCGTGGAATAGCAAGCCGGCGGCCACCACCCCGGCTGCGATCGCCGGGACGCGTGGCACGCGCGTAAGCAGAGCTGCGGCGACACAAACGATGCCGGGTGCCCACAAATAGCTGCGGTAAAGCACAAAGGGCTCCTGGAATCGAGCGGCGCTCAACTCGACGAGAAACAGGATCCAGGCGTAGAGCAGTCCGAAACCGGCAATACCCGCCGCGCCCCCGCGCAGCAACAGCACAAGTCCGGCCAGACCGCAGGCGGCGAAGCCCAGCACCTTGGCGGCGATCCAACCCGTTGACCAAGACGCCAGGAAGTCGACGCGCAGGTCGATGGACATGGCGCCGGTGTCCGGCCAAAGCCAGAGCGCCAGGTATTTGAAGAACAGGCCCGCTTGCGTTACGACGCTCAGCGCCAGGGGCTGCCGCGAAATGTCCTCGCCTGAGGCAGCTTCGATTTGCGCGGCGATGGCGCCGAACGCGTCCTCGTAGACCCCGCCGATGACGCCCAGGCTGAGCAGGGTGACAAAGATCGCGGCCGGGGCGCAGGCCACGAGGTAGATGGCGACATGGCGCAGCGCGAATCGTTTTGCCGCCGTCGACAGGAAAACTGCGGGCACCACCGCGGCCGGCACCAGCACCGCGAGTTCCTTGGACAGGACCGCCAGGGAAAAGAGCAGCGCCGCCGACACGGCGTCCGCATGGCTGCCGCGCCGCAAGCCGCGCAGGAACAGGACGGCAGACAGCAGAGAAAACAAGGTTGCCAGCACGATGCTGCGCTGGACCAGGTACGCAGCGCCGTAAACGGCGACCGGGTGCAGGGCGAATGCGGCAGCGCCAATGGCCGCGCGCAGCGCGGCGTGCGCATCGGTCTGCTGACCCAGCGCCATGCGCTGCAGGTCGTACAGCAGGCGGTACAAGGCAAGCGCGCAGCCGATGTGCAGGATCAGGCTGACGATGCGTTGCGCGGCGATGCCGCCCCACAACACCTCGGTGATCGTCAGCGAGAAGTACGCCGGCAGCCGCAGGTCGAGGCCAAGCGGATGCGTGGCGTAATAGGAGAACAGGCGCCCGGAAAAGAAGATTACGTCGTCGAACACCAGCGGATTGCGGAGGAACGGCAGGTACAGCGCCGCGGTGAGCAGCACCACAGCGCAGACCCCGCCGGCATGCCAGGCGGAGTCGCGACTCATTCGAAGCGCAACGCCTCCACCGGATTGAGGCGCGCCGCCTTGCGCGCCGGATAGTAGCCGAAGAACACACCGATGGCGAAGGCAAAGGCCACGGCGAGCACGACCGCTGCGGGGGACAGCGCGATGCGCCAGCCGGCAATCTGCGCGATGGCCAGCGCCGCGCTGGCGCCCAGCGCCACGCCGACCAGGCCGCCGATCAGCGACAGCGTCACAGCCTCGACCAGGAATTGGCCAAGGATATCTCGCGTGCGCGCGCCCACCGCCATGCGCAGGCCGATCTCGCGCGTGCGTTCGGTGACCGACACGAGCATGATGTTCATGATCCCGATCCCGCCTACCACCAGCGACACCGAGGCGACCGCCGCCAGCAGCAGGGCGAGCACGCGGCTGGAGGCTTCCTGCGCCGCCATCACTTCTGCCAGGTTGCGCAGCGAGAAATCATCCTCGGCGGCGGCCTGAAGGCGGTGGCGCTGGCGCAGCAGCTGGCGCACCTGCTCCTCGATCGCCTTGGTGTCTGCGCCCTCGGCGACCTTGACCCAGATCGTGCTCACGGCGCGCTGCTTGGCGAGGTTCGCCGCGCCGAGCACGCGGCTGCGCGCCGTGGCAATCGGCAGCACCACGAGGTCGTCCTGGTCGGTGCCCATCATGCTCTGGCCCTTGTTTTCCAGCACGCCAACCACCGTGAACGGCACCCGCTTGATGCGGACCAGCTGCCCCACCGGGTCGGTATTGCCAAACAGCTGGCGCACCACGGTTTGGCCAATCAGGCAAACCTTGCCCGCGCCCGTCATCTCCAGGGGCTCGAAGGAGCGCCCGGCAGCGAGCTGCCACTGGCGCACTTCGAGGTACTCGGGCGTGGTGCCGTAGATCTGGGTCGCCCAGTTGGCGTTGCCCCAAATCACCTGGGCGCCGCCGCGCAGGGCGGGTGCGGCGAGCGCATCCGGAATCTCGCGGCTGATGGCGATGGCGTCGTCCTCCGACAAGGTGTAACTCGAGCCTACGCCCAAACGCACGCCGCTTTGCGTGCGCGCGCCCGACAGGATCAGCAGCAGGTTGGAGCCCAGCGCCCGGATTTGCTCCTCAACGCGCGCCTGCGCCCCGGCGCCGACCGCAATCATCACGATCACCGCGGCCACGCCGATGATGATGCCCAGCATGGTCAGCGCGCTACGCAACTTGTTGACCGCCAGCGCTCGCAGCGCCACCTTCAGGAGCGCACCCAGGCTCATGCCGCCGCTGCCGCTGCCACGCCCTGCAACAGGCGCTGCGCGTCCTCCGGCGCCGCATTTACTTCGTCGGCAAGCACTTTCCCGTCTCGAAACCGCAGCACGCGGCGCGCAAAGCGCGCGACGTCGGCCTCGTGCGTCACCAGCAGGAGCGTGATGCCCTGCTGGTTGAATTCCTGGAACAAGGCCATGATCTCCAGGCTGGTGCGCGAATCGAGTGCACCCGTGGGCTCGTCGGCCAGGATCAGGACCGGGCGCGTCACCAGCGCACGGGCGATCGCCACGCGCTGCTGCTGCCCGCCGGAGAGCTGCTGAGGAAGGTGGTGGGCGCGCGCCGCGAGGCCCACGCGCTCCAGCATTTCGATGGCGCGTGCACGGCGCTCCGGCGCAGGAACACCGGCATACACCAGGGGAAGTTCCACGTTCTCGAGCGCGCTGGTGCGCGCCAGCAGGTTGAAATTCTGGAACACGAAGCCGATGTAGCGGTTGCGCGCCGCCGCCAGCGCATCGCCCGCGAGATCCGACACTCGCTGCCCGGCGAGCTGGTACTCGCCGGCACTCGGCTGATCGAGGCAGCCGAGCAGGTTCATGAAAGTCGATTTGCCGGAGCCCGACGGACCCATCACGGCCAGGCTCTCGCCGGCCGCGATGTCTACGCTGACGCCCGCAAGCGCGTGGATGACGTTATCGCCTACCCGGTACACCTTCGCCAAATCGCGTGCCTGGATCAGCGCCTCGGCCATCAGAACAGGCGCATGCGCGGCAGGCCGTCGCGCTTGTCCGCGGCGGCGGAAGGCGCCAGCCCGACGATCACCTGCGACCCCTCGGACAGCGGCCCGTCGACAAGCTCGGTACTGGCGCCATCGCTCAGACCGAGGCGCACTTCCACGGGCTTGGGTTGCCCCGCATCGAGGATCCACAGCCGGCCCGCGGTGGCCGGTCCGCGCCCGCCGAGCTCGTGCAGCAGCCGTGCGTAGAGCGTCTTTTGCTCGGGACGCAGGATTTCCAGGATACTTGCGCGCATTTCGGCGCGTACGCGCTCGGCTTGCCGTCGGCGGCCCGCCTCGTCTGCGTCCTCGCGGACCTGAGCCATCTTCTGGCGCAACTCGGTAAAGATTTCTTCCAGCCGCAGCTGTTGCGCGGCATCGGGCTTCACTTCGTCCATCAGCCGCTGGCGCAACTGCTGCAGCGCCTGTGAGCCCGCCGGTTGCGGCGACGCCGCGTCCGCAGCCGGTTTCGGCTCGGGGGCGCCGGCGGGGCGGAAGCGCAGCGCGGCATTCGGCACCTTGAGCGCATTTTCGCGGTGCTCGACGACGATGCGCACGTTGGCGGTCATCCCCGGGAGCAGGGACAAGTCGGAATTGCGCGCCGAGATCACGACCGTGTAACTGATGACGTTCTGCACGTTTACCGGAGATTTCCGGATCTGCACGATCTCGCCTGAAAAACTGCGGCGTGGAAACGCGTCCACCGTGAATGTCGCGGCCTGACCCGCGCGCAGCCTGCCAACGTCCGCTTCGTCGATCGCGGCCTCGACTTGCATGTCGCGCAAGTCCTTCGCGATGGTGAACAGCACCGGCGCCTGCAGGCTTGCCGCCACCGTCTGTCCAGCGTCGATGTTGCGCAGGATCACCGTGCCGTCCACCGGCGCTCGAATGATGGTGCGCTCGAGGTCCACCTGCGCCTGTTTGAGTAGAGAGTCGCGCTGCTTGACGGTGGCGAGCGCGCTCTGCACCTGCGCCCGGTTGACCTGGATCTGCGCCTCGACGGCCTTGAGTTGCTCGCGCGTCGCATCGACCAGAGTGCGTGCCCGGTCGAGCTCGGCGGGCGAAATGTAGTTCTTCTCCACCAGGGCTCTTTTGCGCTCGTAGTCGCGCAGTGCATCCGCCAAGGTCACGTTGACACGGCCGACTTCCGCCTGCTGCGCAACGAGCCCGGAGCGCGCTACCGCGACGGCGCTGTGCGCGGCGTCCTGGTCCGCGCGTGCCTGGTTGACGCGCAGATCGAAGGTCGCCGGGTCGATGCGAGCGATGATCTGGTCCTGCTTTACCTGCGAATTGAAATCGGCATAGATCTCCTTCACTTGACCGGAAATCTGCGAACCGACCTGCACGGTGGTTACGGCATTCAGCGTTCCGCTCGCCGCCACGACGGCGGTGAGAGGGCCGCGCTCGAGTCCGGCCAGGCGATAGCTCGTGCCCTCGGCACCGTTGAGCTCCCGTAGCCACAAATAGCCGGCGGCCGCGCCGAACAGGAGGGCGACGGCGAACGAAATCTTGAGCAATCCGCGTCTCATGGATTACATCAACGCGCCGCGAATGCGATGGTGGACATGAACCCCGTTCGGCATGACCATGCCTTAGAGACGTGGCGCCTGGACCGATGGTTCAATCGCCGCGCCGCCGCCAGGTACCCGAGCGGCCCCCGCGCTTTTGCTCCAGCCTTAGTTCGCCCAGCACCATGCCGCGGTCCACTGCCTTGAGCATGTCGTAGACCGTCAGCAAGCCGACCGCGGCGGCGGTGAGCGCTTCCATCTCTACCCCGGTGGGCCCCCGGCATTCGACCGTGGCGAGGATCGAGACGTGTTTGCGGCGCTCGTCGAGGTCGAACTCGACGGCAGCGCGGGTAATGGCGATGGGGTGGGCCAGGGGAATGAGTTCCGCAGCGCGCTTCGCCGCCTGGATGGCGGCAACGCGCGCCACGCCCAGCACATCGCCTTTCGCGGCCCGGCCGGCAGCCAGAAGGCGCAGCGTTGTTGCGGACATGGCGATGCGGCCCGACGCGACCGCGACGCGGTGCGTGAGCGCCTTGGCGCCGACGTCCACCATGTGCGCGCGCCCGCGGCGATCGAAATGGGTGAGCTTGCGTTTCGGCTTGCGAGCCATGGCGGCGCCCGAACTTGAAGGGGGCGACGGTATCATATCCCCATGCGCCTCACGCTTGCCCTAATCGCCGCACTGGCCGCCGCAGCGGTGCCCTTCGGGCATGCGCCGGCGCAGCCGCTGCCCGAACTCGGCGACGCCGCCGGCGCGGCCATCGCACCGCAGGTGGAAAGGCGCATCGGCGAGAGCATCATGCGCGAGATTCGGTTGCGCGACCAGGCCTATGTGGACGATGCGGAAGTCACCGACTACCTCGACAATCTCGGCCGGCGCCTGCTCGCCGCGGTGCCTGGAGCGCGCCAGGATTTCGAGTTCTTCGCGGTGCGCGACCCCGTGATCAACGCCTTCGCCTTGCCTGGGGGTTTTGTCGGCGTACACACCGGCCTGCTGGTTGCAGCGGAGAGCGAGTCCGAAGTTGCATCGGTGCTGGCGCACGAAATCGCGCACGTCACGCAGCGCCATATCGCCCGGCTGATCGGCGCGCAACAGCAGATGCAGCTGCCGAGCATGGTTGCGCTTGCGGCCGCCATCTTGCTGGGCGGCTCGCGCCCGGACCTTGCGGCGGGGGCCGCGGCGGCAGTGCAAGGCGGCGTGGTGCAGCAACAGCTCAGCTACACGCGCGACTTCGAACGAGAAGCCGACCGCGTAGGATTCCAGACGCTGGCCGCCGCGCGCTTCGACGTGCGCGCGATGCCGGGTTTTTTCGAGAAGATGCAGCGCTACTCACGCCTTGCCGACGACGGCGCTGTGCCGAGTTACCTGCGCACCCACCCGATGACCACCGAGCGTATCGCCGACGCGCAAAACCGGGCGGCGGATGCACCCTACCGCCAGCATCTGGACAGCCTGGATTTCCACCTGGTGCGAGCCAAGCTGCGCGCCGAGGGCGGCGAGTCTCGCGACGCGGTGGAGGCGTTCTCGACTGCGGTCAAGGAGCGGCGCTACGCCAACGAGGCAGCGGCCCGCTACAGCCTGGTGATGGCCCGGCTGGGGGCGCGGCAGATTCGACAAGCCGCAGCCGATCTTGCCGATCTGCGTGCCACCGGCGCGGCGAGCCCGATGATCGAGACCCTGGCGGCACGAGTGCAGCACGCCGCGGGCGACGGGCCCGGTGCGCTGGTCACGCTCGGCCAGGCGCTGCAACGCTACCCTGGGCATCTGCCGCTGGTCTACGCCTACACCGAGGGGCTGCAACGGGCGGGAAAAAACCGGGAAACCCTCGCGGCGCTCGAAGAGCCGCTGCGCCGGCATCCGGGCGACTCGCGCCTGCGCGCGCTGCAGGCCCGGACCTATGCGGCGCTCGGCAAGCGGCTGCTCCAGCACCAGGCGCAGGCCGAGCTTTACCTGATCCGCGGCAGCGTGCCGGCGGCGATTGAGCAGTTGCAGCTCGCCCAGGTCGCCGGCGACGGAAATTTCTACGAACTGTCGGCGGTCGAGGCCCGGCTCAAGGAATTGCGCGCGCGGCACGCGCAGGAATTGCGCGACGCCAAGCGCTGATCAGACGCGCGCGCGGTCAAGCGCGGGTGATTTCGCGCGCGTCCGAATACGCCTCATAGAGCAGGTCGAAGGTTTTTTCGGCTTCGCGCAGCAGCTCGTTGTCGCTGGAGGCGCGCCGCACGGCGCCCTGCAGCAAAGTCTGCACGCCGGCGGCCTCGGGCACTGGCGTGCCGCGCACCTCGAGGTAATGCACGATGGCGCCGATGCGCTCGAGCGCGGCGTGCTCGCCGAGCCCGAATTGCGGCAGCATCTGCTCGAAGGTAATGCGCGCGTCGCTGTTGCCGAAGCGCGCGCCTTCGAAGGCGAAGCCGATCGCTTCCGGCGGGCATGCGGCGCCCTTGTCCAGCCACAGCAGCTTCGCCTCGGCGTCGATGAAGCGCCGGATGAGCCACGCGCTGGCGAGCCGATCCGCCCACAAGGGCCGGCGCGTGGCCCAGGTGCGGCCCAGCATCGCCTCGTCGGCCTTTACCGCCGCACCGTCCTGCGCCGGATACAGCAATTGCCGGACTGCTGCCTCGGCCTCCGCCAGCGCCTGCTCAGTGCGCCCGCGCGCCTCGTTCGGGAAGAAATCCAGCGCCGCAATCGCCTCGAAATCGCGCCGCTGCTTGTGCAGTACGCGCGAAATCGCGGAAGCGTCGGAGACGCCGAAGCCGACGCGCAGGCTGCAGATGATCTTGGTGAGCTCGTCGTAGCGTGCCGAGCGGTCGAAAAAACGCGTGAAATGCGCCCGCTGCGCGTCGTTCGCCGCTTCGACTTGCAGCACGCTGGCGATGCCGGCATTCTGGGAAACGTAGCGCGCAAGGCGCTCGAGCGCATGGCGATTGCCCTGCGAGTCGGGCAGCAGGTAGACGCCTTCGCGCATCACCGCCGCGCCCAGTGACTCGAGCGTGCGCAGCATGCGCATGCGGCCTGCCGGATCCTCGGTCGGCAGTTGCGTAACGGTCACCAGCCAGCGGCTGCCCGCGGCCGGAGCGTCGCTCGCGGTCGCGTTGCGTTCCGGTTCCATGTCGCGCGGCGATTATTGCACAGCGCGGCGCGCCTGTTATATAAGCGTTCGTCATGGCGCAAGCGGCACGTTGGATTCGAGTGTGCATTGCCGGGGAGCGACGGCAGCCCTCGGCGAGCGCGGGACTGGCGGCGGCGCAGTGCGCGGCGGCGGACCCGATACTGCTGTGGATGCATGGCGGGGGCGAAAGTGCTTTTGCGTTGATCGCCCCGCAACGCCTGGCGCCCGGGCGGGCGCGGCGCTGGGCGGCATGGGGGGCCATGCCGGCGGTTGCGACTTGCCGCCAATACGGCCTGCCGGCCTACCTGCAGGATGCGGCGATCTGGCTGCACGGCAGGGAGGTCGCCTGCGTCAGCGCATTGCAGGTGGGGGCGTGCGCGGTCATCGAGGCGAGTTTCCCGGAGCACCTCGCGGCCGCCCCGGGCCTGGAGGCGGCGTTCAGGGCGCGCATCGAGGCGCAGCATGGCTGGCAGTTCGATACCGCGTGGCCCGTGGGGGAGGAAGCACGGCAATGGTAAGCAGGCGCGATTGGCTGCAGGGCGCCACGACGCTGCTCCTGGTGCGTGACGCGCTTGGCGCAGGCAGCGTGGAACAGGGCGTGTACCGCGTGCACGGCGATGCGCGCGTCAACGGCCTGCCGGCGAAACGGGGCATGCAGGTCAAGCCGGGCGACGCGGTAGCCACCTCTGCAGGCAGCGAGATCGTGTTCGTGGTCAACCGTGACGCATTCATGCTGCGGGCGAACTCGCGCCTCGAGGTCGGCCGCGGCGTCGCGAATGTGTTTCGCATCGTCACGGGGGCGCTGCTGTCGGTTTACCAGCCCGGCGAGCGTAAGACCCTGCGCGCGCAGAACTCGACCATCGGCATTCGAGGCACCGGGATCTACGTCGAGAGCGGGGTGGAAAAAACCTACGTCTGCACCTGCTACGGCGAAGCCGAGCTGATCCCGGAGCACGACCCCGCCGCGGGCGAGATTGTGCGCACCACGCACCATGACCAGCCGCGCTACATCATGGCCGAGGGCGCGCCGCAAATGATCATGCGGGCGCCGGTCATCAACCACACCGACGCCGAGCTGAGGCTGCTTGAGTCGCTCGTCGGCCGCAACGTGCCGTTCGACCCAGGACTCTACAAAAACTACTAGTCGGCGCGCGGCGCGATGCCCAGGCGCTCGTAGACCGGCCGGATCTCGCGGCGGATGGCCGGCAGCCTGATCAGGTAGACGCAGGCGGCGCCGAGAGCGAGCATGCCGCCCGCGGCGAGCGCCGCCGGCGGCCCCACGTAGTGCGCCGCCCAGCCCGCGGCCAGCGCGCCGAGCGGGCTCATGCCGAGGAACGACATGATGTAGATCGCCGCGACGCGCGCGCGCAACCGGTCCTCGACGATGCTCTGCAGCACGATGTTGGTCGAGCCCGCGGTGAGCATGATGCCCATGCCGGTGATGTAGACCAGCGCGAGCTCGGGCCAGAGCCGCGCGGTGTAGGCGAAGCCGATCAGCGCCAGCCCGGCCGCCGCCGCGCCATAGCCGATCACCGTGAGCAGGCCGCGCACGGAAGGGCGCAGCGCGAGGTACAGCATGCCGGACACGGCGCCCAGCCCGCCCGCGCCGATGAGCCAGCCGAGCGTCTGCGAGTCGCCGCCGAACACGTCGCGCGCGAAGTAGGGCGCGAGCGACTGGTAGGGCTGCGCCCCGATGCTCACCAGCGCCAGCAGCAGGAGCATGCTGCGCGAGGGCAGAAAACCGTAGGCCCAGCGGAATCCGGCAGTGAACTGCGCCAGCCAGCCGGCTTCCGCCGGCTCTGGCGGGCGCGCTTGCACGCGCATCACGGCGAGCGCCGCCAGCACCGCCAGGTAGGAGGCGCTGTTCAGCGCGAAGCCCCACACCTCGCCGGCCAGCGCGATCACCGCGCCGCCGATCATCGGGCCGACAAAGCGCGCGCCGTTCATCAGCACCGACTGGAACGCGATGGCATTGGGCAGGTCCTCGCGCCCCTCGACCAGCTCGATGAGGAAGGACTGGCGCGCCGGGCTGTCGAAGGCGTTCACCAGCCCGAGCACCGCGTTGCCGGCGATCAGGTGCCAAGGTTCGATGTGGCCGCCGGCCACCAGTGTCAGCATCGCCAGTGATTGTCCGAAGGCGATGGTGTTGGTCGCCAGCAGCACCCTGCGCTTGCTGAGGCGGTCCACCCACACGCCGGCGAAGGGCGCCAGCAGCAGGAAAGGCAGCTGCAGCGCGAAAGTGGCGAGGCCGAGCCAGAAGGCCGAGCCGGTGAGCCGGTAGATCAGCCAGCTGGTGGCGATGAGCTGCAGCCAGGTGCCGAACTGGGAGACGCCCTGGCCGAGGAAAAAGATGCGGAAGCTGCGGGACCGGAACGCGCGCAGCCCGCGCGGGAGGTTCACGTCTTGCCGGAGAGCTTGTCGAGCTGCGACTTGAGCTTGGCGTGTGTCGCCTCGAACGCGGCGAGACGCTCGCGCTCCTGCGCCACCACGCTGGCTGGGGCGCGATCGACAAAGGAGGCGTTGGCGAGTTTGGCGCGGGCCTTGGCGATTTCGCCTTCGAGGCGCGATACTTCCTTAACAACGCGTTCCCGTTCGGCTCCTGCATCCACTTCGATGTGAGGCATCAGCCGGTGAGGTCCGACGACCGCCACAGGGAAATCGGATTTCGGAAGCTCGTCCACGATGAGCAGGTTTGAAACTTTCGCCAAGCTGGTCGTGGCAGTGACGGTCGCTATGCTCGGTTGTCCGGCAATGTAGAGAGTGATGCGTTGCTGCGGAGCAATCTTGGCTTCGCTGCGCAGGTTTCTACTGGCATTGACGACTTCCTTCGCCAATGCGATCTCGCGTTCCGCGACCTCGTCGATCTTCTCCGGCTGCGACTTGGGATAGGGCGCCAGCATGATCGTCTCGCCGGTCTTGCCGGCAAGCGGTGCGACGATCTGCCAAAGCTCCTCGGTGATGAACGGAATGATCGGGTGTGCAAGTCTTAATGATGTTTCGAGTACACGCACAAGAGTTCTGCGTGTGCCACGCTGCTGGGACTCGTCACCTTTCGCGAGTTGTTCCTTCGCGATCTCGACATACCAGTCGCAATACTCGTCCCACACGAAGCGATAGATGGCTCCCGCGGCATTGTCGAACCGGTACTCGTCGAATCCCTTCTCCACCTCCGCTTCGGTGCGCTGCAATGTGCTGACAATCCAGCGATCCCAACTCGACAGGTCCACGGCTGCTCTCTCGTCCTGCCCGCAATCCTTGCCCTCCGTGTTCATCAGCACGAAGCGCGTCGCGTTCCAAAGCTTGTTGCAGAAATTGCGGTAGCCCTCGCAGCGCCCGAGGTCGAAGTTCAGCGTGCGCGCGAACGTCGCCTGCGCGGCGAAGGTGAAGCGCAGCGCGTCGGCGCCGAAGGCCGGGATACCTGCCGGGTAATGGGCGCGCACGTAGTTCTCGATCTTTGCCTTGTGGTCGGCGCGCAACAGGCCCAGCGTGGACTTGGCGAGCAGTTCGGGCAGCGTGATGCCGTCAATAAGGTCGAGCGGGTCGAGCGTGTTGCCCTTGGACTTGGACATCTTCTCGCCCTCGGCGTCGCGCACGATGGCGTTGATGTAGACGTGGCGGAACGGCACCTTGCCGGTGAAGTGCAGGCTCGCCATGATCATGCGCGCCACCCAGAAGAAGATGATGTCGAAGCCGGTGACCAGCACGGAGGAGGGCAGGAAGGTCTCCAGGTCCTTTGTCTTTTCCGGCCAGCCGAGCGAGCTGAACGGCACCAGCTGCGAGGAAAACCAGGTGTCCAGGACGTCAGGGTCCCGTGTTAGTTTTGAATTGCCCTTGTACTTCGACCTAACTTCTTCCTCGGATCGGCCTACGTAAATGCGCCCTTCCTTGTCATACCAAGCGGGAATTTGATGGCCCCACCACAGTTGGCGGGAAATGCACCAGTCTTGGATGTTCTCCAACCAATGGTTGTAGGTGCTTGTCCAATGCTCTGGGTAGAACTTGACGTTGCCTTTGGCTACCGCCTCGAGACCAGACTTGGCCATCCCATCCATTTTCACGAACCACTGATCAGTGAGCATTGGCTCAACAATCGCAGTGGTTCGTTCAGAGCGTGGTACCCGAAGTTTGTAAGGCTTCTCGGAAACTAGAAGACCTTTCGTCTTCAGTTCTTCAATAATTCTCTTTCTGGCCTCAAATCGATCTAGCCCCCAATACTCGTTTGGAATTCCAATATCAATAGCCAGCGGTTGAGTGCCGACCGGACCAGTCTTTCCGCCATATTTGTTTGAGGCAACGTACTTCTGCCACTCTTCCCCTGCGGCTGACACAGAGTTGTCAATGATTCTTGCTTCCAGCGTGAATATGGAAAAAGCGGGAGGCAACTTGTCGCGATGTCTTTGCCAAACCTGATAATCATTGAAATCGTGGCCTGGGGTGATTTTTACGCAACCCGTGCCAAAGGCTGGGTCGACGTAGTCATCGGCGATGATTTGGATTGTGCGGTCACAAATTGGCAAGCGAAGGGTTTTTCCGACTAACGATGCGTACCTCTCGTCCTTGGGGTTCACCGCCACCGCGACGTCGCCGAGCATGGTTTCGGGCCGCGTGGTGGCCACGGTGAGGCTGAAGCCCTCGCCCGGGTAGCGGATTTCCCAGATCTTCCCGTCTTCTTCTTCGCTGTCTACTTCCAGGTCGGACACCGCAGTGCCCAGTACCGGGTCCCAGTTGACCAGCCGCTTG
>JANMSV010000007.1:0-4444 GCA_031389685.1 Betaproteobacteria bacterium | reverse complement strand
GCAAGAACGAGCTGTTCACCGCCAGCCGCGGGCGCGGTGCGTTCCTCGACGACCGGCGCATGCGCGTCTCCAAGTGCACGCAATTGCAGGACGCGTTGGTGGGGACCGGATTCCCCTTCAAGGAAGTGGATCGCCTGGATCTCTACATGCGCCAGCTGCGCACCATGATGACTTCCTCCGCGGGCGTACGGCGCGCGGGCGCCGCGGCGCTGGACCTCGCCTACGTCGCCGCGGGACGCCTCGACGCGTTCTGGGAGATGGGATTGTCGCGCTGGGACATGGCGGCGGGCGCGCTGCTGATCCAGGAGTCGGGCGGGCTGGTCGGCGACCTGCAGGGCGGGCAGGATCACCTCGACCGCGGCGAGATCGCCGCCGCGACGCCCAAGGTCCTGCCGCAACTGCTCGAAGCGCTGCGCTGAAGGCCTAGTTCAGCTCGACGATTCGATGGGCAGCCCGGCGGCCTTCCATTCCGGAAATCCGTCTTCCAGTCGTCGCGCCTTCCAGCCGCGCTTGCGTAGCGCTGCCACTGCTTCGAACGACATCAGGCAGTACGGGCCGCGGCAATAGGCCACTACTTCGCGTTTCTTGGGCAGCCGCGCGAGTTCGCTCTCGAGCCGGTCGATCGGGATGTTGACGGCGCCGGGAAGATGGCCCGCCTCGTACTCCTCGCGCGGGCGCACGTCGAGCACCGTGACAAGACCTTTTTTCGCCCTCGCCAGAAGCTCCTCAGCCAGCACGGGCTCGAGTGCCCCCCGGTCGCCGAGGAATTCGTTCACCAGCTGGCGGACCTCCGCCAGGCGCGATTCCGCAACTACGCGCAGTCCGTGGTAGAGGCGCACCACGTCGTCGCCGGCAACTCGGTAATAGACTCGCTGGCCGTCCTTGCGCGCTGCCACCACCCCCGCACGCCGGAGCGCCTGCAGATGCTGGGAGGCGTTGGCCACCGTCATCCCGGTCATGGCCGCGAGAGCGTCCACCGAACGCTCGCCTTGCGCCATGAATTCAAGCAGTTGCAGACGATTTCCGCTCGCCAGCGCCTGCGCCACCTTGGCGATGGACTGGTACAGCTCGCGCTTCATCGTTTCCGTTGACATGACTTGCCAATACTCCTATTATTCAATTGATCGCTTGAATACTAGCACAGCTATGGAATCATACCTTCTCGAACACGAAGCAGCCCTGCGCGGGTCCGCGTTCCTGCTCGTACTTGCGGCGATGGCGGCCTGGGAGCGCGCAGCACCCGCCCGCACGCAAGGCCAACCGTGGTGGCGGCGCTGGCGCACCAATCTCGGACTCGCCGCGGCAAATACGCTGCTGCTGCGGATCCTGTTGCCCACGACGGCCATCGGCGTCGCGGGCTTCGCGCAAGCGAACGGCTGGGGCCTTCTCAACCACTACGGGGTCGGCGGCTGGGTCGCGCTCGCGCTGGCGGTCGTCGCCCTGGATTTCGCGATCTATCTCCAGCACGTGCTGTTCCACGCCGTTCCGGTGCTCTCCCGACTGCACCAGGTGCACCATGCGGATCCGGATTTCGACACGACCACCGGGATCCGCTTCCACCCGATCGAGATTCTCCTGTCGATGCTCATCAAGTACGCCGCGATTGTGCTCATCGGCGCCTCGCCCCTCGCGGTACTGGTGTTCGAGTTGCTGCTCAACCTGAGCTCGCTTTTCAACCACGGCAATGTGCGCATGCCCGCAGCGCTCGACGGCGCCGTGCGGGCGTTGCTGGTGACCCCTGACATGCATCGCGTCCACCACTCGGTAGTTGCTGCCGAGCGCAACAGCAACTACGGCTTTTGCCTCTCGATCTGGGACCGGCTCTTCGGCACCTATGTGCCCGAGCCGGCTGGCGGACAGGCTGCGCTCCGGATCGGCTTTCCCGGATTCTCCGACGCGACCGTGTCCACGACGTTTCTCGGCGTTCTCGGCATCCCGTTTCGTGCCGCCGGCACGCGGGAGATCAGGCCGTGACGAACTGGATCGAGCCGGACGCGCTGCGTCGCACGTTCGAGTCCCGCGGCGCAGTCACCGTCGTCGACGTACGCGGGCTGTACGAATTCTTCAGTGGCCCGCCCGGCCGGCTGCCCGCGGCGCTCAACGTGCCGCTGCCCGTGCTGCCGGCGTGCCTTGACGAGCTTCGGCGGCTGGCGCCGGCCGACATCGTCGTCGTATCCGGCACGCACGTGCGCTCGGCGCGCGCGGCCACGCAGTTGCGCAGCGCGGGTTTCCAGCACGTCTCCGTGTTGCGCGGCGGCATGCAGAACTGGCGGCGGCTCGGTTACGCCTGCCTGAGCGCACCTGCATCGAGGCGGGACGAATGAAATACCTTCTGACATTGAACGATCCGCCTTACGGCACCGAGCGCAGCTACAACGCGCTGCGTCTTGCGCGCAACCTGCTCCTCAAGGAACAGGGCGAACTGCGCGTGTTCCTCCTGGGCGACGCGGCGGCCTGCGCCAAGGCGGGCCAGAAAGTGCCACAGGGCTACTACAACATCGGCGACATGCTGGGCGCGGTGGCGCGCCGGGGCGGCGAGATTGGCGTCTGCGGCACCTGCATGGATGCGCGCGGCATCGGCGACCCCGAACTGGTGCAAGGCACGCACCGCAGCACCCTCGATGAGCTGACCGAATGGACCGCTTGGGCCGACAAGGCCCTGGTCTTCTGAAGGAGACGCAATGAGCCGCATCGCACTGGTGCTGGGCGCCGGCCTCGGTGGCACGGTCGCCGCGCAGACACTGCGGCGCCTGTTGCCGCGCGGCCATCGGGTCGTGCTGGTGGAGCGCGAAGAGCGCCACGTTTTCCCGCCGTCGCTACTGTGGTTGATGGTCGGGGAGCGCAGCGCCGAGGCGATCTCGCGTCCGGTCGGGCACGCGGCGCGCGCCGGGATCGAGCTGGTGCGCGGCGAAGTCACCGCCATGGATCCCGCGGCCAGGACAGTGCGCGTAGGGGAACAAACGCTGCGCGGCGATGCGGTCGTCGTCGCGCTCGGCGCCGAGTACGCGCCGCAGGCGATCCCGGGGCTTGCCGAGGCAGGCCTGTGCATCTACACGCTGGCAGGCGCAACAGCGATCCGCGAGGCGCTCGAGCGTTTCGAGCGCGGACGGCTCGTGGTGCTCACGGCGGCGGCTGCGTACAAGTGCCCCGCCGCGCCTTACGAGGCGGCCCTGCTCATCGACGGCTTTCTTCGCAAGCGGGGACGCCGCGACAAGGTCACGATGGACTTCTATGCGGCGGAACCCGGACCGATGATGGTCGCCGGCGCCACCGTGTCGGCCGGCGTGCGCGCGATGGTCGAAGCGCAGGGCATCGGCTATCACCCCGAGCGCCAGGTCAAGGCAGTGGACCCACGCGTGCGACGGCTCGAGTTTGCCAACGGCGCGTCAGCGGAATTCGACCTGCTGCTCTACGTGCCTGCGCATCGCGCGCCCGACGCGGTGCGCAATGCGGGACTCACGAACGAATCCGGCTGGGTCCCGGTGGATCGCCACACGCTGGCAACGAAGTATCCAGGCGTCTACGCAATCGGCGACATCACGGTGATTCCGCTCAAGATGGGCCGGCCGCTGCCCAAGGCGGGCGTCTTCGCGCACGGCCAGGCCGAGGTGGTCGCGCAGAACATCGCGCACGAATGGACCGGTAAGCGCGAGCCGCGGCGCTTCGAGGGGGAAGGCATGTGCTTCATCGAGGCCGGTGGTGGCCGCGCCGGCATGGGCCGCGGCAACTTCTACGCCGAACCGCTGCCTGATATCAGGCTGCACCAGCCGGGGCTGCTTTGGCACGGCGCCAAAGTGTTTTATGAGAAGTACTGGCTGTTCACGAAGTTCTGACGCCTCCCCTTCGTCCCCGCTAAGGATTGCCGCGGCGCTGCGCCGAGGCGCCTGACGCATTGCCACCCCTGGATCCCGTGCCTGGGGTGCGCCGACGGTACACTAATCGCCCTCAGCAAGCGCTGCGCCAGTGACCGGATGGACGACAAGACCTTGGTAACCAGTTGAATGGACAGGCTCGAAGCCCACACGCCCGTGATGCAGCAGTACCTGCGCATCAAGGCGGAGCATCCGGACATCCTGATGTTCTACCGCATGGGCGATTTCTACGAGATGTTCTACGGCGACGCAGAGCGCGCCGCGCGCCTGCTCGATCTCACGCTCACCTCGCGCGGGCAATCGGCCGGCGCGCCGGTGAAGATGGCCGGCGTACCGGCGCACGCCGTAGAACAGTACCTAGCGAAGCTGGTGAAGCTCGGCGAATCGGTGGCGATCTGCGAGCAGGTCGGCAACGTGGCGACCGCGAAAGGTCCGGTCGAGCGCCAGGTGACGCGCATTGTCACCCCAGGCACCCTGACCGACCCGGAGCTCCTGGACGACAAGGCGGACAACATCCTGCTCGCGCTCACCGCAGACAAGTCCACCGTGGGCCTGGCTTGGTTGTCGCTTGC
>JANMSV010000218.1:0-12585 GCA_031389685.1 Betaproteobacteria bacterium | reverse complement strand
TGAACAGGTCTTCCGAGCGCTCCAGGCGCTGTTTCTCCAGCGCCATCTGCACGCTGGAGGACTGCACTTGCGCCCGTGTCTCTCCCGCATCGAGCGTGACCAGGAGGCTGCCCTGCTTCACCTGCTGGCCTTCGGCGAACTTGATCTGTTCGATGCGGCCGGCGACCTCGGGCCGGATCATCACTCCCTCGTCCGCACGCAGCGTGCCGACCGCGCCGGTCTCGATGACCGCGGGCGCGATCTTGGCCGGAACGGCGCGCACCGGCATCGACGGCGGCGACGTCGGCTGCGCATGCGCCCAGGCAGGCGTGCAGGCAATGACGAGGGCAAGTACCAGGCGCATGGTAAGTGCCTGATTCTACTTGAAGCGCTAGGCCTGACGAGTTGCTTGCGCGGGCAGGTTCGAACGTTTTTTCGCCAGGCGCTGCCGCGTCTTTTCCACCTCGACGACGAAGCGCACGTGCTCGCCCTCGCCGCATTTTTCGACGGCGTCGCGCACGCTGAACGCGCAGCGCACGCTGCGCCCGTCGACCGCGAGCACCCGGTACTCGATGGTCACCGCCATGCCCAAGGGCGTGGCGGCGAGATGGTCGATGACGACCCGCGTGCCGACCGTGTCTTCGCCCGCATCGAGGTGCTGCAGGAGGAAGTCGCGGATCGCGTATTCGACGTCGCTCACCATCTGCGGCGTGGCGTACACCGCGTTCTCCGGTCCCAAGAAGGCGATGCAGCGCGCCGCGTCCACTTCGAGCGTCTTCGCGCCGGCAATGCCCGCCTTCAGCGTGGCCTTCACGGCAGCACCTTGTAGCCCGCCCGGAAGATCGCGGCCTTGAACGCTTCGACACCGGTCTGCGCCGGGTCGTAGGTGATGCGGGCGCGCTTTTTCATCAGCGACACGTTGGCCTTCGCCACGCCCGGAATCGCGCTCAGCGCGACGATCAGGCTGTTGGCGATGCCGACCCCCGTCATGCCTTCGATTTTCAGGTCGACGGTTTTCATCGATGGGCCTCAGATTACACCTGGGCGCCTGGAAATACCGCTCACGCCGGCTCGGCGAGCCCACCCTGCCAGGCCTTGAGACCTGCGCCAGCGCCTGCGTGGCGCGGCCTTGGGCCGCAATCTCAGCATCGAGGTGCTGGAGTACCTCGATTCGGCCGGCTACACGCGGCGTGCGGGCGCGCTGCGCCGTGTGAGGAAAATATCCATGGAAGAGAAACGTCCCCGGTGGGGCGCCCGAACTTCAAATCCGGACAGAGGCGTCTGACGTCTCTGGCGAGTTCGACTCCCGCCTGTTCCGCCAATTCCGCATCAAACCCAGTCGACCAGATCGAAGCCCTTGCCCCCTTTCAGGCGGAACAGGCTGAAGTCCACCGCATCGAGCGTCAGGATGCGCCGCAACCCGGTGTGATCCGCAAGCCAGACCAGGGCCGCGTCGGCGAGGTCGATGTCGCGGGATGCGTAACGCTCGATGATGGCGCCGAGGTCGTCGTAGTTCGAGGCGGGCACCTCGGCGACGTGGATGCCGCCATCGGCGACCCAGCGGAGCAATTCGCGCTTTGCCCGGGCATTCAGGAAAAAACAGGCTTCGACGATCACGGCCGCAACCGTGACCAACTGGTCTTCGGAGCGCCGCAGGTAGGCGACCGCGGCCGCGTGCCTGCGATCCGAGCGCCGGCCCAGGGCGACCACGAAACCGCTGTCGACGAGAATCCGGCCCAAGGCCTACTTGCCGCGAAAGCGCTCGCGCAACAGCCGCTTCACATTCTCGGCCACGTTGCCCGGGCGCGGGTCGCTGCCGATGAACCTCTTCGCCGATTCATAGGCGCTCGACGCCGGCGCTTGCGCCTCGAGCAGTTGCTCGAGCGCGCGCTTCACGGCCTGGCTCCTGGTGAGCCTGTGCGAGGCGCAATACTCGGCAAGCTTCTGCTCTACGCGAGGCGGAAGGCGGACGGAGATCGGCATGGGCTTGCGTATGACAGGTTCCGTCGATTGTATGACAGACGCCGGAGGTTGGGCAAGCGCGTCGCTTGACCTGCATCAACCAGCCGTGGCGCCCCGGCACCTAGCATTGCGGCGTGGCGATTCCCATCAGCCCGCCGGCACGGCCCGTGGACCCGTCGAGGTTCGCGTTGTTCGACCTGGGCTTTCGCCCGCTCTACCTGCTCGCCGGCGCCTACGCCGCATTGAGCGTTCCAATATGGGCGCTCCAATACGCGGGCTGGTTGCCCGGGGCCAACATCCTGTGGCACGCGCACGAGATGCTGTTCGGCTTCGCCTTCGCCGTGATCGCCGGCTTCCTGCTCACCGCGGTGCGCGCCTGGACCGGGCGGGCGACGCCGACAGGGACCGCGCTCGCCGCCATCGCCGCGCTGTGGATCCTGGCGCGCGCGCTCGCTTTCGTCTCTTTGCCTGCCGCGGCGGCGGCCGGGGCCTTGTTCGCACTTGCGGTCGCCTGGGGAATCGGGCGCCCGCTGCTCGCCAGCGGCAATCGCAGGAACCTGTTCTTCATCGTCCTGGTGCTGGCGCTCGGCGGCGCGGGCATCGCCTTGCAGGCGTATCCGCAGCTCGGCATCGCCATCGGCTTGGATGTGGTGTTATTCGTCATGGCCGTGGTCGCGGGCCGTGTGGTGCCCATGTTTACGAACAACGGCGTGCCGGGCGCGGGTGCGCGGCGCCACGCCATGGTGGAGGGTGCGGCGCTGGGCTCGATCCTCGCCCTCATCGCGCTCGACGCCCTGCAGTTCGACAGCGCGGCCGCCGTGATGGCGCTGGCCGCCGCCGCGCTGCACGCCGCGCGCCTCGCGTTGTGGAACCCGCAACGCACGCTGCGCAATCCCATGGTCTGGATCCTGCACCTGTCCTACGCCTGGATCGTGGTGCACCTCGCGCTGCGCGGCCTCGCGGGCTTCGGCCTCGCGCCCATCGCGCTCGCCACGCACGCGCTTACGGTGGGCGCGATCGGCGGGATGACGCTGGGCATGATGACCCGCACGACGCGCGGCCACACCGCGCGGCCGCTGGTCGCGGGGCGCGCCGAGATCGCGGCCTACGTCCTGGTGCAGGGCGCGGCCTTCGCGCGCGTGCTGGTGCCGCTGGTCCTGCCTGCGGCCACCCTGGCGGCGACCCTGGTGTCGGCGCTGCTGTGGTTCGCGGCGTTCACCACGTTCGTGGTGGCCTACGCCCCGATCCTGTCGCGCCCGCGCCTGGACGGCGCGCCGGGTTGAGTCAGGACCAAGGCGTCGCGTCGCGCGTCAGCGCCACCGCGACGATATAACCGGCCGCCGCGAGCGCGCCGCAGAACGCCGCCGCGCGCAGCGCCTTGCTCCTGCCCGGACGCAGCGCGAGCATGCCAAGCGCAATGTAGGCGGCGAGCGCCAGCACCTTCGCCGTGAGCCACGCGTGCACGAACGGGGCCTGGCCGAGGAACCAGGCGAGCCACAGCGCGCTCGCCAGCAGGACCGTGTCCACCACGTGCGGCGCGACGCGCAGCAGGCGCGTTTGCAGCAGCGGCGAACCCGCCAGCATCAGCGCGCCGCGCGCCGCGAAGCCGGCGATGCTGAGCATCGCGCAGCCGACGTGCAGCGCCCGCACCGCAAGATAGGCCTCAGCCGCGCTCACGGCGCCCGATCAGCTTGAGCATCGTGTCGAGGGTCACCGAGCCGAAAGTGGCGCGCGCCGTCTGGTCGATCTCCGCCAGCACCTCCTCGAGCGCCAGCCCGGCCGGCCGCCGGGCGCGCCGCGCGCGCGCGCGTGGCGCGCCGATGTCCTCGAACAGCCCGATCACGTGCATCAGCGTGACCCGTTTGGCGTTGCCGGCGAAGCGGTAACCGCCGCGCGCGCCGCGCACCGAGTCCACCAGGCCGGCGCGGCCGAGGGCGCGCAACACCTTCGCCAGGTGGTGCGGCGACACGCGCAGGCTGGCGGCGATGCCGGCCACCGACAACTGTCGCCCGGGCTGCGCGGCGAATTCGAGCACGCTGTACAGCGCGAGCAGCGTGTTCTTCTGCAGCCTCACCCGATGTCCTTCTCCAGCGGTACGACGGGCGCCGCCATCATGCCCTGGCTGCGGAAGAACGACAGCACCAGGCGGTTGTCGCGCGCAATCAGCGTGCGCACCGTGGTGACGCCCTGGCGCCGGAACGCCGCCGTCATCGCCTCGAGCAGCCGCGTGGCCACGCCCGCCTCGCGCGCGTCCGGCCACACGCCGATGCCGAACACCCAGCCGCAGGGCGGCGAGCCGAATTCCCAGTCGCGCACTTCGCCGACGATGTAGCCGACGATGCGCGCAGCGGCATGCGCCACGAGAAAGCGGCGCCGCGCGCCGCCCCGGCCGTAGCGCCGCAAGATGCCTGCCCAGTACTCGGGCTTCGCCAGCCCGGTGGCGCGCGCATCGATGGCGATCACCTGCGGCAGGTCCGCCGGCACGGCGCGGCGCACGCGCAGGGGGAGAGGCGCGCCGCGGCGGCGCTTCAGCGAAGACATTTCTTGATACACATCAACCCGGAGCCTACAGGCTCCTATATACGCTTCACAGTACCGGATTGTCCGTTTCACTAAAAGGAGTGAGGTCATGAAACTGCGTACATGGTTCGCGGCGGCGCTGCTCGCCACCGCGGCTGCAGCCCAAGCCCAGGCGCCGATCCGCATCGGCGCCTTCCTCGCGGTCACCGGCCCCGCCGCCTTCCTCGGCGACCCGGAGCAAAAGACGCTCGAGCTGTACGTCGAGCGCGTCAACGCCGCCGGCGGCGTGCTCGGCCGCCGCCTCGAGCTGGTGTCCTACGACTCGGGCGGCGACGCCGAGAAGGCGCGCACCTTCGCCAAGCGCCTGATCGAGCAGGACCGGGTCGACGTGATCGTGGGCGGCTCGACCACCGGCGAGACCATGGCGGTGGTGCCGCTGGTCGAGGCCGCGGGCGTGCCGTTCGTCTCGCTCGCCGGCGCGGTGGTGATCGTCGAGCCGGTGAAGAAGTGGGTGTTCAAGACGCCCCACACCGACCGCATGGCCTGCGACAAGATCTTCGTCGACATGAAGGCGCGCGGCGCCAGCAAGGTGGCCCTGATCTCCGGCAGCGGCGGCTTCGACAAATCGATGCGCGGCGAGTGCCTCAAGGTGGCGAAGAACCACGGCATCGACATCGTGGCCGACGAGACCTACGGCGCGGGCGACACCGACATGACCGCGCAGCTTACCAAGATCCGCAACGCCCCCGGAGTGCAGGCGGTGCTGAACGCCGGCTTCGGCCAGGGCCCGGCGATCGTCACCAAGAATTACCGCCAGCTCGGCATCACCGCGCCGCTGTACCAGTCGCACGGCGTCGCCTCCAAGCAGTTCATCAACCTGGCGGGCGATGCAGCCGAGGGCGTGCGACTGCCCGCCGCGGCGCTGCTGGTGGCCGAGTCGCTGCCCGACAGCGACCCGCAGAAGAAGGTGGTGGTCGCCTACAAACAGGCCTACGAGACGCGTTTCAGGCAGGACGTCTCCACCTTCGGCGGCCACGCCTACGACGGGCTGATGCTCGCGCTCGAGGCGATGAACAAGGCCGGCAGCACCGACAAGGTAAAGGTACGTGACGCGCTGGAGCAGATCCGCGGCTACATGGGCACCGCCGGGGTGGTCAACATGTCGGCGCAGGACCACATGGGCCTGGACCTGACCGCGTTCCGCATGCTGGAGGTGCGCAAAGGCGACTGGGTCCTGGCGCGGTGAGCGCGCAACTCGTCCAGTTCCTGCTCTCCGGACTCACCGTGGGCGCCATCTACGCGCTGGTGGCGCTCGGCTTTTGCATCATCTACAACGCCAGCCACGTCATCAACTTCGCGCAGGGCGAGTTCGTGATGATCGGCGGCATGGCCACCGCGTCGTTCCTCGGCGCCGGTCTGCCGCTGCCGCTCGCGGCGCTCGCCGCGGTCGCGCTCGCCACGCTGATCGGGCTGGCGCTGGTGAAATTCGCGGTCGAGCCGGCGCGCGGCGCCTCGGTGGTGACGCTGATCATCATCACCATCGGCGCCGCCATTCTGCTGCGCGGGCTGGCGAGCATCGTCTGGGACAAGCGCATCCACGCGCTGCCGGCGTTCTCGGGGGAGCAGCCGATCAGCATCGCCGGCGCGACCCTTGCGCCGCAGAGCCTGTGGGTGATCGGGGTCACCGCGCTGATCGTCGCCGCGCTGTGGTGGTTCTTCAACCGCACCCTCGCCGGCAAGGCGATCCTCGCGGTGTCGCACAACCGGCTCGCGGCGCAGCTGATGGGCATCAGCGTGCGGCGCGTGCTGCTGGTCTCGTTCGGGCTGTCGGCGGCGCTGGGCGCCCTGGCCGGGATCCTGATCGCGCCGATCACCTTCACTTCCTGGGACGTCGGCGTGATGCTCGGCCTGAAAGGCTTTGCCGCCGCCATCCTCGGCGGCATGGGCAGCGGCCCCGGCGCGGTGCTTGGCGGCCTCACGCTCGGCCTGCTCGAGTCGCTGGGCGCCGGCTACCTCTCCTCGGCCTACAAGGACGCGATCGCGTTCGTCATCATCCTCGTGGTGCTGGTGCTGATGCCCGGCGGCCTGCTCGGGGGCCGCGCCACCGAGCGCGTCTAGCGCCGCATGGCGCCCGCATGCTCGCCAGCGCACGCAGCGGAGGAATGCTGGCGCTCATCGCCGCGGTGGCGCTGCTGCCGCTCGCGCTCGCCAACAACTACCACTACGAAATCGCGATCCTCGTCGGGCTGAACGCGATCGTCTGCGTCGGGCTCAACCTGCTGATCGGCTATGCCGGGCAGATCAGCCTCGGACACGCGGGCTTCTTCGGCATCGGCGCCTACGGCTCGGCGATCCTCGCCGCGCGCTACGGCTGGCCGCCGGTGCTGGCGCTGGCCGCGGCCAGCGCCGCCGCGGCGGCGCTGGCCTACGCCGTCGGCCGCCCGATCCTCAGGCTCAGGGGCCACTATCTGGCGATGGCCACGCTCGGGCTGGGCATCATCATTTCGATCGTCATCGCCACCGAGGACCGCTACACCGGCGGGCCCGATGGCATGAGCGTGCCGCCGCTCGCCCTCGCCGGCTTCGCGCTCGCCGGCGAGCGCGCCTGGTACTGGCTGGTCGGCGCGCTGCTGGTGGCCACCGTATGGCTCTCGCTCAACCTGATCGAGTCCCCGATCGGGCGCGCGCTGCGCGCGCTGCACGGCTCGGAAGTGGCGGCCGAAGTGGTGGGCATCGACAGCGCGCGCCACAAGCTGCTCGCCTTCGTGCTCTCGGCCGCGATTGCCGCGCTCGCCGGCGCGCTGACTGCCCACTACGCGGGCTTCATCACGCCCGGCAAGGTCACGTTCCTGCACTCGATCGAACTGGTGGTGATGGTGGTGTTCGGCGGCATGGCCTCGACCTTCGGCGCGGTGGTCGGGGCGGCGGTGCTCACCGCCCTGCCGCAGCTGCTCACGGTATTCAAGGAGTACGAAATGGTGGTGTTCGGCGGCGTGATGATGCTCACCATGATCTTCATGCCGAAGGGCCTGGTGCCCACGCTCGCCGCGCTGCGCTCGCGGTTCGGGAAGGCGCCGTGAGCCTGCTGCGCGCCGAAGGCCTGTCGAAGGAATTCGGCGGCGTGCGCGCGCTCGAAGGGCTCGATTTCGAGATCCAGCCCGGCGCGGTGTTCTCGATCATCGGCCCGAACGGCGCCGGCAAGACCACGCTGCTCAACCTGCTCACCGGCATCTACCGGCCAAGCGCCGGGCGCCTCTGGCTCGACGGGCGCGCGCTGAGCGCGCACGCACCGCATGAGTTCGCCGCCGCGGGCATCGGCCGCACGTTCCAGAACCTGCAGATCTTCTTCAACATGAGCGCGCTCGAGAACGTGATGGCCGGCCGCCACCTGCACGAGCGCTGCTCCCTGGTAGCGGCGCTGCTGCGAGCGCCGCGGCAGGCGCGCGCCGAGCGCGCCTGCCGCGAGCGCGCCGCGGAGCTGCTGGCCTTCGTCGGCCTCGAGGCCTACGCGCGCGCGGCCGCCGACGCCATGCCCTACGGCGCGCTCAAGCGCCTGGAAATCGCGCGCGCGCTGGCCACGCAGCCCAGGTTGCTGCTGCTCGACGAGCCCGCCGCCGGCCTCAATCCCTCCGAGATCCGGGACATCGACCGCCTGATCCAGCGCCTGGCGCAAAGCGGCATCACGGTGGCCCTGGTCGAGCACAACATGAAGCTGGTGATGGGTGTTTCGCAGCACGTCCTGGTGCTCGATCACGGCCGCAAACTGGCCGAGGGCGACACCGAAACGGTGCGCAACGACCCGCGCGTCATCGAGGCCTACCTGGGGGCGGGAGAGCACTGACATGCTGCGCATCACGGCCCTCGAGAGCGGCTACGGGCGCATCCCGGTGCTCAAGGGAATCGATCTGGGCGTGCGCGCGGGCGAGCTGGTGGCGCTGGTCGGCGCCAACGGCGCCGGAAAAACCACCCTGCTGCGGGCGATCTCCGGCGTGCAACCCGTCTCCGCGGGCCGCATCGAGTTCGACGGCGAAAGCGTCGACGCGGCGCCGCCCGAGGAGCGCGTGCGGCGCGGCATGGTGCAGGTCCCCGAAGGCCGCCAGGTGTTCGGCCCGCTCTCGGTAGAGGACAACCTGCGCCTGGGCGCCTACCGGCGCGCGCGCGCCGAGTCTGCCGCGTCGCTCGAGCGCGTCTATGCCATGTTCCCCGACCTGGCCGAGCGGCGCAGGCAGCCCGCCGGCACGCTTTCCGGCGGCCAGCAGCAGATGCTCGCCATGGGGCGCGCCCTGATGGCGCGCCCGCGCCTGCTGCTGCTCGATGAGCCGAGCATGGGGCTCGCACCGCGCCTGGTGGCCGGGATCTTCGCCTGCGTGGCGCAGCTGCGCGCCGCCGACACGGCGATTTTCCTCGTCGACCAGAATGCGCGTGCCGCGCTCGCCATCGCCGATCGCGGCTACGTGCTGGAGACCGGGCGCATCGTGCTCACCGGCACCGGGGACGAGCTGCTCGCCGACGAGGGCGTGCGCAGCGCCTACCTCGGTCTTTAACCTGGATCAAATCGCCCGGCGTCTTTTCAGACCAGGATAGCCCCATGAAACCCAGCCTCGCCCCCGGCATCACCGTGACGCGCGAATTCGCCGTCGACCGCGAACGCACCATCGATTTCATGGGCGAGGAGGCCCGGGTCTACGCCACGCCGATGCTGGTGCGCGACATCGAGGTCACCTGTCGCGAGCTGCTGCTCGCGCACCTCGAGCCCGGCGAGGACTCGGTCGGCACGCGCGTCGAGATCGACCACCTGGCGGCGACCCTGCTGGGCATGAAGGTCAGCATCACCGCGACGCTGGCCGAGCTCAAGGGCCGCGCCGCCGTGTTCGAGGTAAGCGCCACCGACGGCCTGGACACCATCTGCCGCGGCAGGCACGCGCGCTTCATCGCCAACGTCGAGCAGGTGAAGGCGCGCCTGAAGCAGAAGCAGGCCAAGGCCTGCGCCGGGACCTGATGAAGCGCGTCCCGACTTACTGCTACCAGTGCGTCGCCGGGCCGGACCTGCTCACGGTCAAGGTGTGCGACGGCGTGGCGACCGAAGTCGAACCCAATTTCGCCGCGGCGTCGGTGCATCCGGGCGGCGGCAAAATCTGCGTGAAGGCCTACGGCCTGGTGCAGAAGACCTATCACCCGAACCGCGTGTTGCAGCCGATGAAGCGCAGCAACCCGAACAAGGGGCATGACGAGGATCCGGGCTGGGTGCCGATCTCCTGGGACGAGGCACTCGGCCAGATCTCGGAGAAGCTGCTCGCGATCCGCGCCAGCGGCCTGCTGGACGAATCAGGCTACCCGCGCGTCGCGGCGAGCTTCGGCGGCGGCGGCACGCCGCAGTTCTACATGGGAAGTTTTCCCGCCTTCCTCGCCGCCTGGGGGCCGGTGGACATGGGCTTCGGCTCCGGCCAGGGCGTCAAGTGCTACCACTCGGAGCACCTGTACGGCGAGTTGTGGCATCGCGGCTTCACCGTCTCGCCCGACACGCCGCTCACCAACTACCTGATTTCCTGCGGCGCCAACGTGGAAGCTTCCGGCGGCGTCGCCGGCGTGTGGCGCCACGCCAACGCGCGCGAGCGCGGCATGAAGCGCGTGCAGGTCGAGCCGCACCTCTCGGTCACCGGCGCCTGCTCGGCCGAATGGGTGCCGATCAAGCCGAAGACAGACGCGGCGTTCCTCTACGCGCTGCTCCACGTCCTGCTGCACGAGGCGCCGCGCGAGCGGCTCGACACGGAGTTCCTCACCCGCCACACCTCCTCGCCCTACCTCGTGGGCGCGCACGGCTTCTATCTGCGCGACCCCGGAACGGGCCAGCCGATCATCGCCGCCTCGCTGGAAGCGAAGGAAACGCAGGTGAGCCTGGAGAGCGGCGCCGACGGCGAAGTGCTGGCCGAGGGACGGCTCGAAGGCGAAACCGCGTTCGCCAAACTCGTCGCGCACATGAAACCGTACACCCCGGAGTGGGCCGAGGGCGTGTGCGACGTGAAGGCGGCGCGCATCCGGCGCATCGCCAACGAGTATCTCGACGCCGCCTGCGTGGGGCAGACCATCGACATCGAGGGCAAGACGCTGCCCTACCGGCCGGTGGCGGTGAGCCTGGGCAAGACAGTGACCAACGGCTGGGGCGGATTCGAGTGCTGCTGGGCGCGCACGCTGCTCGCCTCGCTGGTCGGCGCGCTCGAAGTCCCCGGCGGCATCCTCGGCACCACGGTGCGCCTCAATCGCCCGATGTCGGAGCGCCATCGCAGCGTCAGTCCCGGACCGGACGGGCTGATGGCCTATCCCTTCAACCCCACCGACCCGCTGCACTGGAACGCGCAGCCCAACATCCGCAATGCCTACCGCTCGATGGTGCCATTGGCCGCCGACGGCCCCTGGAGCCAGGCGCTCGGGCCTACGCACTTCTCGTGGATGTTCCTCGACGGTACGCCGCCCGGACTGCCACGCGTGACGCTGCCCGAACTGTGGTTCGTGTACCGCACCAACCCGGCGATCTCGTTCTGGGACACCGACGCGCTCGAACAGCGCATGGCGCGCTTTCCCTTCGTCGTCGCCTTCGCCTTCACGCGCGACGAGACCAATCACTACGCCGATCTCCTGCTGCCGGATGCCACCGACCTGGAAAGCCTGCAGCTGATCCGCATCGGCGGCTCGAAATACATCGAGCAGTTCTGGGACCACGAGGGCTTCGCGCTGCGCCAGCCGGCGATCGCGCCGCGCGGCGAGGCGCGCGACTTCACCGACATCACCACCGCGCTGGCCGAGCGCACCGGGCTGCTCGAGCCATACAACGGGTCAATCAACAAGGGCGCCCTGGGCGTGCCGCTGCGTGATTTCTCGCTCGAGGTCTCGCGGGCACATGCCACCGCGGACATCTGGGACGCGGTGTGCAAGGCGGCCAGCCGCGAACTCAGCGGCGGCACCGAGGCGCACGGCCTGGACTGGTGGAAGGAGCACGGCCTCGCGACCAAGCCGTTTCCGCGCACCGCCTGGTACCTGTTCCCCACGCTGGCGGCGCGCGGCCTGCGCTTCGAGATGCCCTACCAGGAGCGCCTCCTGCGCATCGGCCAGGAACTCGGCCGGCGGCTGCACGAGCACGGCATGCACTGGTGGGACAAGCAGCTCACCGAGTACCAGGCGCTGCCGGTGTGGAAGGATTTTCCGGGTGAATGGGAGCGCGCGCTCGAGGCGATGGGCGGCGCGACCGGGGATTATCCGTTCTGGCTGCTCACGTCGCGCTCGATGCAGTACGCCTGGGGCGGCAACGTCGGCATGCAGATGATCAAGGAGGTCGCCGACAACATCGCCGGCCACGGCGGCGTGATCGTGAACGCCGGCCGCGCGGGCGCGATGGGCGTGCGCGAGGGCGACTGGCTGGAAATCGCCACCCCGCTGCGCTCGGTGCGTGCGCGCGCCGTCCTGCGCCAGGGCATCCGGCCCGACACGCTGCTGCTCCTGGGCCAGTTCGGCCACTGGGCGACGCCGGTGGCGAAGGACTTCGGCATGCCTTCCATGAACAAGCTCGTGCCGATGTCGCTCGAACTCACCGACGCCACCGGCTCGGGCGCCGACATCGTCCGCGTCGCGCTGAGGAAGGCCGCATAAGCCGAATGGCGAATCCACAATGACGCGCTGGGCGATGGTCGCGGACCTGCGCCGCTGCGTCGGCTGCCAGACCTGCACCGCGGCCTGCAAGCAGGCGAACGCCACGCCGCCCGGCGTGCAATGGCGGCGCGTGCTCGACATGGAGGTGGGCGAGTATCCGCAGGTCAGGCGCTCCTTCGTGCCGGTGGGCTGCATGCACTGCGACGACCCGCCCTGCATGCACGTGTGCCCAAGCACCGCGACGCGCAAGCGCGCCGACGGCATCGTCACCATCGACTACGACCTGTGCATCGGCTGCGGCTACTGCGCGGTCGCGTGCCCTTACCAGGCGCGCTTCAAGGTGGATGCACCTACGTTCGCCTACGGCGCGCCCACCGAGAACGAAACAGCGTGCTTCGACGCCAAGCGCATCGGCGTGGCGACCAAGTGCACGTTCTGCGTAGAGCGCATCGACGCCGGCCTTGCCAAAGGGCTGACGCCGGG
>JANMSV010000204.1:0-12984 GCA_031389685.1 Betaproteobacteria bacterium | reverse complement strand
TTCGCGGTGACGCGGGACTGGGCGAAGATCGGTGCGCAGCTGCGCGGCGCCGAACGCACGGCGCTCCTCCTGTACGTCGGCTGCGGCGTGTTCACGTCGCTGGGTTCGATCTTCATCGCGCTCGCCATGACGCGCATCGAGATCGCGCTGGCGGTGCTGGTGGTGCACACCACGCCGCTGGTCATCTTCCCGGTGAGCGTGTTCCTGCTGAAGAACCGCGAAGAGCTGACCTCGCGCACATTGCTCGGCGCTTCCCTGGTGCTTGCCGGCATCGCTTTCCTGGCCCTGCGCTGACATGAAGCCGCTCCAGCACCTCACGATCCTCGACCTGTCGCGGGTGCTCGCCTGCCCGTTCGCGAGCATGATCCTCGCCGAGCTCGGCGCCACCGTGATCAAGGTCGAGCAGCCCGGCGAGGGCGACGAGACGCGCGGCTTCGAGCCGCAGCTTGCACAGGACAGCGCGTACTACTTCGCCTGCAACCGCTCGAAGGCCTCGATTACCGTCAACCTGCGCAGCGACGAGGGCCGCAGGATCATCCGCGAGCTGGCGCAGCAGGCCGATGCGTTGGTGGAGAATTTTCCCGTGGGCACGCTCGCCCGCCAGGGACTCGACTACGCGACGCTGTCGGCGCTGAACCCGAAGCTCGTCTATGTCTCCTGCACCGGCTTTGGCCAGAGCGGACCCTACGCGCACAAGAAAGGCTACGACACCATATTCCAGGCGATGGGCGGGCTGATGAGCCTCACCGGTGAAAAGGGCGGCGGGCCGGTGAGGCCGGGCCTGCCGATCGCGGACCTCACCTCGGGCCTTTGGGTGGCGATCGCGATTCTCTCGGCGCTCGCCGGGCGGGAGAAGACGGGACGCGGGTCACAGGTGGATTTCTCGATGCTCGACGGGCAGGTGTCCCTGCTGACGCTCGCCGCCGCGCGTTACTTCGCACTCGGCGAAATTCCGCCGCGGCTCGGCACCGAGCATCCCGGCCGCGTGCCCTCCGCGACCTTCCGCTGCAAGGACGGCAAATACGCCCACATTACCGCGAGCGATCAGCACTGGGCGCCGCTCTGCGAAGCGCTGCAAATGGGGACCGACCCCATTTTTCTCGACAACGCGGCGCGCGTGGCGCGCCGCGAGGAAGTGATGGCGGCAATGACGGAAGCGGTCGCGAAGCTCACGCGCGCCGAACTGATCGCAAAGCTCGACGCGGTCGAGGTGCCGGTCGGACCGGTGAACGACATCGCTGAAGTCCTCGCCGATCCGCAGGTGCGCGCGCGCAAACTTGTCGGCAGCTTCGACTACCCGGGCGTGGGCGAATTCAAGGCGCTCGCGCTGCCTTACAAATTCCTCGGCTGGGACAATCCGGCCATCGGCCGCCCGCCGCTGCTGGGCGAGCACACCGAGGCGATCCTCAAGGAACGTCTAGGGTACACCGACGAGCGCATTGCCGAGCTGCGGCAAGCGAAGGCCATATGACCGTCTTGTTCGAGGTCCGCGGCGGCGTCGCCACGATCGAGGAACAACTCGCCGCGGGCGAGTGGTTGGGGAAGCAGTGAGCGCCTGGACGCCCAGGACGCTCGGCGATTTCCTGGCGGCGCAAAAGCCGGACGCCGAAGCGCTGGTCACCGCCACCGCGCGCCTGACCTACGGCAAATTGTTGCAGCGGGCGCAGGAGGCCGCGGGCGGCATGCACGCGCTCGGCTTGCGCAAGGGCGACCACGTCGCCCTCCTGATGGGCAACGACGAGCACTGGATCACGCACTTCTACGGCGCGGCGCTGCTCGGCGCGGTCACCGTTCCCGTCAACACCCGCTTCAAGGCCGCGGAGATGGAGTTCTGCCTCAAGCAGGCCGATTGCAAGGCGTTGATCTACGCGCCGAGATTCCTGAACAACGACTACGAGTCGATGTTGCAATCGATCCGGCCGGGCCTGCCCCTGCTCAAGCTCGCCCTGCGGGTCGGGGAACTGCGCGCCGCGCCGTTCGTTCCGGGCGCGGTGGCCGCCGACGACCTGCTCCTCATCCAGTTCACCTCGGGCAGCACGGCATACCCAAAGGGCGTGATGCTCACGCACGACAACATGTTGAGGAATGCCTGGGCCGCCGGGCAGCGCATGGGCGTCACGCCGCAGGACCGCTATTTCAACTGCCGCCCGTTCTTCCACGTCGGTGGCTCGACGCTCTCGGCGCTGGTGTCCCTGGTCCACGGCGCGTGTCTGGTCACGCTGCCCGGCTTCGAGCCGGGCGCGGCGCTTGAGATGATGGAACAGGAGCGCTGCACGCTCACTTCGGGCAACGACACCATCTTCCAGATGCTGATGGGGCATGAGGATTTTTCGCGGCGCAAGCTTTCCTTGCGCGGCGGCTGGGCGGCGGCGGGAGCGCAGACCATGCGCCGCATCGTGCACGTGCTCGGCGCGAAGTACATCTGCGCGGCCTACGGCCTGTCGGAAGCTTCGCCCAACGTCGTGATGAGCGACTGGCGCGACCCGGAGGAGCTGCGCGTGCAGGGGCTCGCCACGCCGCACGAGGACCTGCAGCTGCGCACGGTGGACGGCGAAATCCAGGTGCGCGGCTGGAGCGTGATGCGCGGCTACTACAACAACCCGGACGCGAGCGCGCAAGCCTTTACCGAGGACGGCTGGCTGCGCACCGGCGACCTGGGCGAACTGCATCCGGGCGGGCGGCTGAAGATGGTGGGGCGCCTGAAGGACGTGTTCCGCGTCGGCGGCGAGAACGTGGCGCCGGCGGAAGTGGAGGAGGTGCTGCTAGGCCATCCCGCGGTCGAGACCGCGCAGGTGGTCGGCGTGCCGGACGCGCGGCTCGGCGAGGTGCCCTGCGCCTACGTGACGCTCAAGCCGGGGCACGGCGCGACCGAAGCGGCGCTCGTCGCGTGGGCGAAGGAGCGCTGCGCCAACTTTCGCGTGCCGCGCTACCTCAGGATCGTGCAAGACTTTGAAGCCATCGGCATGACCGCGAGCGGCAAGGTGCTGAAAGGCAAACTGCGCGAGCACGCGCTCAAGGAATTCAACCTGTAACTATGGAGATCCCATGATCGACCTGTACGCCGCCGGTACCTCCAACGGCATGCGCGCCCGCATCGCGCTCGAGGAATGCGGCCTGCCTTACACGCTGCACCCGATAGAGCTGGACAAGGGCGAGCACAAGACCGCGGCCTTCCTCGCCATGAACCCGAACGGCCAGATCCCGGTGATCGTGGACCGCGACGGCCCCGGCGGCAAGCCGCTGACGCTGTCGCAGTCCACCGCGATCCTGATCTACTGCGCCGAGAAATCGGGCAAGTTCATGCCCAAGGAGCCGGCGGCGCGGGCCGCGATGCTGCAAGCGCTGATGAGCGCCTCGACCGACGTTACGCCGATCTTCGGCGCCTACTTCGCGGTGTCGCGCGCCAAGGAGCCGCACGCGCCGTCCGCGCAGTTGTTCAAGGACCGCCTGCGCGCCTTCTTCAAGGTCTGGGACGACCTGCTCAGCGCGCGCAAGTACTGCGCCGGCGACGAGGTCACGATCGCGGATTTTTCTCTCTACGCGGGCTACGCCCGCCTCAAGGGTGCGGCGCCCGACGTCGTCGAAGGCCTGGCGAATGTCGCGCGCTGGGCGCAGGCGATGGGAGCGCGCCCGGCGATCCAGCGCGCGACGAAGTTCTGATGTCATCCGCGGGTGTACCATCTCCCGCCATGCGCGAACCCATCCACCCCGTCCAGCTCGAGGCATTCAAGCGCATGTCGCCCGCGGAGAAGGTCCAGCGGGTGGCGGAGCTTTACGAGGCCGGGATCCGGCTGAGGATGGAAGGATTGCGCATGCGGCATCCGGAATGGACCGATGAGCAGCTTTCGTTCGAGGCGCGCCGCTCGTTGCGCGATGCCGGCACCTAGCCCGTTTGCGGCCTACCTCGAGCCGCTCGAGCGACTTTCTCTTCCCTACTGCGTGACCGGATCGGTGGCTGCCAGCGTCTACGGCGAGCCACGACTCACCGCGGACATCGACGTGGTGCTGCTGCTGCAGGTCAAGGACTTGCCCGCGTTTCGCGACGCATTCCCCGAGGCCGACTACTACTCGCCTGCGGACGAGTCGCTGCGCGCGACACTGTACAGCGGCGGCATGTTCAACCTCGTTCACCACGCAAGCCAGTTCAAGGCGGATATCTACCTCGCCACCGATGATGCATGGCACGCCTGGGCGCTGGAGCATCGGCGCCGGATCGACGTGCTCGGTACGGGCGCGTGGATCGCGCCGCCCGAATACGTGATCCTGCGCAAGCTCCAGTTCTACCGGGAAGGCGGGTCCGACAAGCACTTGCGCGACATTCGCTTCATCGTTGCTGCGACGCCTATCGACCGCGCGTTTGTCGAGGCGGAGGTCGCGAAGCGCGGGCTCGGCGATCAATGGCGCAAATGTGAGTAGGGTGGGCCCACGGCCCACCGTAGAATCGGCAATGCCAGGCCGCGCCGTCCTCGTTCTTTCGCTGGCCGCCTTCGCCAGCGCCGCCGCACTGCGCGCCACCGATCCGCTGCTGCCGCTGATCGCGGCGGACTTCGACACCACGCCGGGCGGGGCGTCCGCGGTAATCACCGGCTTCGCCGTCGCCTACGGCCTGCTGCAGCTCGTCAACGGCCCGATCGGCGAACGCATCGGCAAGTACCGCATGGTGTTCTGGGTGACGGCGATCTCGGCGTTCGGCAATCTTGCCTGCGCGCTGGCGCCTTCGCTCGCGACGCTGGTCGCCGCGCGCTTCCTGACCGGCGCCACGGTGGGCGCCATCGTGCCACTCGCCATGGCATGGATCGGCGACGCCGTGCCCTACGAGCGGCGCCAGGCGGTGCTGGCGCGCTTTCTCATCGGGCACATGCTGGGCGTCGCCTTCGCCACCTCGGCCTCGGGTTTCCTCGGCGAGCGCTACGGCTGGCAGGCGATGTTCTACCTCCTGGCGGCGCTCTATGCAGTGACGGCGCTCATGCTCCAGCTCGAGCTGCGCACCAACCCGCGGACGCGCGAGGCGCAGCCCGGCGCGGGCGGCATCGGCGCGGCCGTCGGCCGCATGGCGGCGCTCACGCGCGTGCCGTGGGTGCGCGTCATCCTGGCGATCGTGTTCCTCGAGGGGGCTCTGTTCTACGGGGCGCTCGCCTTTGTCGCGCTCGACCTGCACCAGCGCTTCGGTTTGAGTCTGGGCGCGAGCGGCAGCATGGTCGCGGCTTTCGCGCTCGGCGGGTTGCTGTACGCGGTGGGCGCCGGGCGGCTGGTGCCGCGCCTGGGCGAGCGGGGCCTCGTCTTGGGCGGCGGCGTGCTGATCGGCCTGGGATTTCTCGGCCTCGTGCTCGCGCCCGCGCCCGGCTGGGCGTTTCCCTGCATCGTGGCGCTTGGCGCGGGCATCTACATGTTGCATAACACGCTGCAGGTGCATGCGACGCAGATGGCGCCCGAGGCGCGCGGCGGGGCTTTGGCGGTGTTTGCCTGCAGCCTGTTCACCGGCCAGTCTGCGGGCGTGTGGCTCGCTTCGCACGCGGTGGATGCGGCGGGGGCGCGGCCGGTGTATGTCATTGCGGCGGTGGGGCTTGCGCTGCTGGCGCTCGACTTTCGGCGGCGACTGTGTATACCGTACGCGACTGGGATCGCACCACGCTGACGGGGGAGGGCTCCGAATGCAACGCGGGCAAGTGCGACTGATTCCTCGGAGGGAGACGCCATGACTGCCTGTCGAAACACCTGTCGGTTGCTCGCGCTCGTTGGCGTGGGCGTTTTTGGATTGCTCACGCTGGTCGGCTGCGGCGGAGGCGGGGATGGGGCGGGAGCACGCCCACGCCCAAGGCCTGGGGCACGGCGCAGTTGATCGAGACCGAGAACTTTTTCGGTGCGGTCAGGCCCCAGATCGCGGTGGACGGCAGCGGCAATGCCATCGCCGTCTGGCAGCAGCGCGACGGCATTCGCGAAAACATCTGGGCCAACCGCTTCGATTGATGCCCTGACCGGCGCCGCCGGGTCGCCTCTTCTCCGCCCGTCGTTTCGGTTGATAATCGCGCCTCGAGGAGGAGCAACCCCATGCGCAAGCTGATCGCAATCCTGGCTCTGGCGCCCTGCCTGGCGCTGGCGCAATACCCGAACAAGCCCGTGCGCATCATCGTGCCGTTCCCGCCGGGCGGCACCACCGACCTGATCGCGCGCATCGTGCAGGCGAAGTTCCAGGAATTCCTCGGCCAGCCGGTGCTGATCGAGACCAAGCCCGGCGCCGGCGGCTCGATTGGGGCGGCGGAGGCCGCACGTTCCGCGCCCGACGGCTACACGCTGCTGATGGTATTCGACACCCATGCCGTCAACCACCACCTTTACAAGAGCGCGCCCGATCCCTTCAAGACCCTCGATCACCTGATGCTGATGGTGACTTCCCCGAGCTCGCTGGTCGCCACCACGAGCTTCGCCCCCAGCAACCTGCACGAGGTGGTGGCGGCGGCGAAGGTGGGGCGCGATGCGGTGACCTACGCCTCGGTCGGCTCGGGCAGCTCGAACCACCTCGGTGCGCTGCTTCTCGAGCAGGTCGCCGGGGTCAACATGGTCCACGTGCCCTACAAGGGTGGCGGTCCGATGGTGCAGGCGCTGCTCGGGCAGCAGGTCAACATCGCCTTCATCTCCACGCCGCTCATCCTGCCGCACATCAAGTCGGGCAAGGTGAAGCCGATCGCGGTGGGCGGCAGGCAGCGCATGGCCGTGCTGCCCGACGTGCCGACGCTGTCGGAGACTTTCCCGGGTTTCGAACAGGTGTCCTGGTTCGGATTGCTGACGCCGGTCGGCGTGCCAAAGGATATTTCCGCGCGCATTCACCGCGAGATGGCTCGCACGCTGCAGGTGCCCGAAGTGCGCCAGCGCCTGATCGACGGCGGTTTCGAGATCGTGGCCGGCTCGCCGGAGGAGTTCCTGCGCTTCGTGCGCGCGGAATCCGACAAGCTCGGCAAGCTGATCCGCGACAGCGGCCTCAAGGTCGAGTGATCGAGTGAAAGCATTTACCTACACCGCCCTGCCTGCACGGGTGGTGTTCGGCGCGGGGGCGGTGGCGCAGCTCGCCGCCGAGGTGGACAAGCTGGGCGTGAAACGTGCGTTGCTGCTGTCCACGCCGGGACGTGCGCAAAGCATGAAATCGATTGCCGCCTTGCTCGGCACGCGCTATGCAGGCCTGTACGCCAAGGCTGTGATGCATACGCCCGTGGCGGTGGCGCAGGACGCGCGTCGCGTGGCGCAGGAATTGAACGCCGACTGCTGCGTGGCGGTCGGCGGTGGCTCGACCATCGGCCTGGGCAAGGCGATCGCGCTCACCACCGGCCTGCCGGTGATCGCCGTGCCGACCACCTACTCGGGCTCGGAGATGACGCCGATCCAGGGCTTCACCGAGGCCGGCATCAAGCGCACGCAGCGCGACGCGAAGATGCTGCCCAGGACGGTGATCTACGATCCCGAGCTGACGCTGGGCCTGCCGCCGGCGACCTCGGCCGCGAGCGGCATGAACGCCATCGCGCACTGCGTGGAGGCGCTGTATGCGCGCGACGCGAACCCGATCGTCACGCTGATGGCCGAGGAGGGGATACGGGCTTTGGCGGCGTCCTTGCCCGCGATCGTCGCCAATCCACAGGATCGGGAGGCCAGAGGCGAAGCGCTCTACGGCGCCTGGTTGTCCGGCCTTTCGCTCAATATCGGCATCGCCCTGCACCACAAGCTGTGCCACACGCTGGGCGGCACCTGGAACCTGCCGCACGCGGAGACACATTCCATCATCCTGCCGCACGCCGTGCGCTACAACCGTGCCGCCGCGCCCGAGGCGATGGGGCGCATCGCGCGCGCGCTTGGCGTCAAGGAAGCTGCGTCCGGCCTCTATGACCTGGAGATGAAACTTGGCCTCAAGATGACACTCGCGGACATCGGCATGCAGGAGGCCGATCTCGAGCGCGCGGCGAAGATCGCGCTTGATGCGCCCTATCCCAATCCTGCGGCCATCGAGTACGCGCAAGTGCTGCAACTCCTGCAGAACGCCTTCGCCGGCCGGCGCCCGGCGTAGAATCACGCTCATGGGATGCTTGCTCAAACAAGGCGGCGGGCTGTACCCGAGGCTGCGCATCGGTGCGGTGCTGCTGGCTGCCGGTGAAGGCCGGCGCATGGGTGGTGTGGCCAAGCCGCTGATACGGCTTCAGGGCGTGCCGCTGATCAGCCGGCAACTGGTCGCCCTCAGCGGTGCCGGTGTCGACGAGGTGGTGGTGGTGACAGGCCACGCGCGCCACGCGGTCGAGGAGCAGGTGAAGAGCTTTTCGGTGACGCTGGCGCACAACGAGGCGCATGCGCAGGGACAAGAAGGCTCGGTGCGGGCGGGGCTGGCCGCACTCAACGGCAGCTTCGATGCGGTATTCATCGTGCCCGTTGACCAGCCGTTGATCGCAGCGGACGATTTGACCGAGCTGATCGGCGCGTTCAAGAAGCGCCCGGCGGGCCATGTCGTAGTGCCGGTTGTGGATGGGCAACGCGGCAACCCCATCGTGCTCGACGAAGTGGCGCAAGCGCAGATTCTCGCAAGCGGCGCGAACCTGGGCTGCCGCCACCTGATCGAGCGCCAGCCCGAACTCGTGCATGTGCACGAAACCTCCAACACGCGCTTCGTCACCGACCTGGACACGGTGGAGGATGTGCAGGCGCTGGCACAACGCACCGGCTGGCGGCTCGAATTGCCGGCGCTGGAGGCCGTCGAGTAAACGCGTTGGCCGGAAACAGCGCTTGTTTTGTTGCAGTGCGTTAGCCCAGTATCACCAATCCTGAAAGAGCATGCCTCTGGGAGGAGTGACCCATGATTCCCCGCGAATTCGACTATCACGCGCCGCGCTCGTTGCCCGAGGCGATCGCCTTGCTCAAGCAACACGGAGACGTGGCCAAACTGCTCGCCGGCGGCCACAGCCTGCTGCCGATGATGAAGATGCGCTTCGCGGAACCGGCGCATCTGGTCGATCTTGGCCGGGTGGCCGAACTCAAGGGCATCCGCCAGGTGGGCAACGCGATCCATATCGGCGCGATGACGACCGAGAACGAGTTGATCTGGTCGGCGCTGGTGCAGCAGAAATGTCCGCTGCTGGTCGAGGGCGCTCGTCTGATCGGCGACCCGCAAGTCCGCTACAAGGGCACCATCGGCGGCGACATTTCTCACGGCGACCCCGCCAACGATCATCCCGCGCTGATGCTCGCGCTCGGTGCTTCGTTCGTGCTCAAGGGGAGCGGCGGCGAACGCGTGGTGCCGGCGGACGGTTTCTTTCTCGGCACTTACAGCACCGCCCTCAAGCCGGGGGAAATCCTCACCGAGATCCGCATTCCGCTCCCGGCGGCGGGAACGGGGTGGTGCTACGCCAAACTGAAGCGCAAGACCGGCGACTTCGCGACCGCGGCGGCGGCGGTGCTGCTCAGGATGAAGGGCGAGACCGTCCAGGAGGTCTCGATCGCGCTTACCAACGCCGGCGCCACCGCGCTGAAGGCACGCAAAGCCGAGGATGCGCTGCGCGGCAAGGTGCTGAACGACGCCGCCATGGCTGAAGCGGCCCGCCTCGTAATGTCGATCTGCGCGCCTGCCGCGGACCAGCGCGGCGATGTCGAGTACAAGACGGCGATGACGGGCGAGATGACCCATCGCGCATTGCGCACGGCCCGCTCGCGCGCCACCCACTGATTCGACTGCGAGGAATAAAGACATGGCCAAGAAACAAACTGTGTCGTTCAAGCTGAACGGCAAGCAAGTCGATGTGGTGGTCGAGCCGCGCGAGTTGCTCATTCACAGCCTGCGCGAGAAACTCCAGCATACCGGTCCGCACATCGGTTGCGAGACCTCGCATTGCGGCGCGTGCACCGTCGACCTCAACGGCATGTCGGTAAAGTCCTGCACCGTGCTCACCGTGCAATGCCAGGACGCGGAGATGCTCACCATCGAGGGTTTCGAGCAAGGCGGCGCACTGCACGCGTTGCAGGAAGGCTTTACGCAGGAGCACGGTCTGCAATGCGGCTTCTGCACGCCCGGCATGATTACGCGAGCCTACCGGCTGCTCAAGGAAATCCCCAGCCCGTCGGAAGAGGAGATTCGCTACTGGATGGCGGGCAACCTGTGCCGCTGCACGGGCTACCAGAACATCGTCAAGGCGGTGCAGTACGCGGCGAAGAAACTTTCGTCGGCGAGCGCCTGACCCAACCCACCTTACCGGGAGATTTCGCCATGGCTGCTGCAACCGACGCGCTCGAGCGCAAGACCAAGCTTCAGGGACTGGGTAGTTCCAGATTGCGCAAGGAGGACGCCCGCTTCATCCGCGGCAAGGGAAGCTACGTCGATGACATCAAGCTGCCGGGCATGCTGTTCGGCGCCATGGTGCGCAGCCCCTACGCCCATGCGCGCATCAAATCGATCAACAAGGCCAAGGCCCTGGCCGTGCCGGGAGTCGTGGCGGTCCTGGTGGCGGATGATCTGAAACCGGTGAAACTGGACTGGATGCCGACGCTCGGCGGCGACGTCCAGGCGGTGCTGGCGGACAAGAAAGTCTGCTTCCAGATGCAGGAGGTCGCGATGGTGATCGCAGCCGATCGATACAGCGCGGCGGATGGGGCGGACGCGGTGGAAGTCGATTACGAGGAGTTGCCCGCGATCGTCGATCCGCACAAGTCGATGGCTCCCGGCGCCCCGACCATTCGCGAAGACATCGCCGGCAAGGACGAGGTCGGTCACGGCAAGCGTACGCACCCCAATCACATCTTCACCTGGGAAGCGGGCGACAAGGCCGCCACGGATGCGGCGTTTGCCAGCGCCGCGGTGACGGTCAAGGAAGAAATCCTGAACCCGCGCGTGCATCCCTGTCCCCTGGAGACCTGCGGCTGCGTGGCCTCGTTCGACAAGGTCACGGGCCAGTTGACGGTCTACATCACGTCGCAGGCGCCGCACCTGGTGCGCACCGTGGTGGCGATGCTTTCGGGCATTCCCGAAAGCAAGATCCGCATCATCGGCGGCGACATCGGCGGGGGTTTCGGCAACAAAGTCCCGATCTATCCGGGCTATGTCGTCGCCATCGTGGCGTCGATCGTGACGGGGATGCCGATCAAGTGGATCGAGTCGCGCATCGACAATATCTCCACCACCGGATTCGCGCGCGACTATCACGGCGTCGGCGAACTGGCGGCCGACAAGGACGGTCGCATCAAGGCCTTGCGCTTTACCGCGCTGGCCGATCACGGTGCGTTCAATTCCCACGTATCGGCCACCAAGCTGCCGGCCGGCCTGTTCAGCATCTGCACAGGGTCGTATGACATTCCCAAGGCCTATTGCCGGGTCGATGCGGTCTATACCAACAAGGCCCCCGGCGGCGTGGCCTACCGCTGTTCGCTGCGGGTGACCGAGGCGGTGTACCTGATCGAGCGCATGATCGACGTTCTGGCGCAGAAGCTCAACATCGACAAGGCCGAGATCCGCCGGCGCAACTTCGTCAAGGCGGACAAGTTTCCGTACAACACGAGCCTGGGATGGACCATCGACAGCGGCAATTACCAGGCCGCGCTGGAAAAAGTGTTGAAGGCGGTGGATTACGATGGCCTGCGCAAGGAACAGGCCGAAAAGCGCAAAAAGGGCGAGCTGATGGGAATCGGCATCTGCACCTTCACCGAGATCGTGGGCGCCGGACCCACCAAGGTCTGCGACATCCTCGGCATAGGACTCTTCGACAGCTGCGACATCCGTGTCAATCCCACCGGCAGCGCCATTGCCCGGCTGGGCACGATCAGCCAGGGCCAGGGCCACGCGACGACCTACGCCCAGATCATCGCCACCGAGCTGGGCTTGTCTTCGGAGGAGATCCAGATCGAGGAAGGAGATACGGACAAGGCCCCGTACGGAGCGGGCACCTGGGGGTCGCGTTCCACTCCGGTCGGCGGCGCCGCCGCTGCTGTGGCTGCCCGCAAGATCCGCGCGAAGGCGCAAAAGATCGCGGCTCACCTGCTGGAGGTCGGCGAGGGCGATCTGGAATGGGAGATCGACCGATTCAAGGTCAAGGGCAACCCGGCCCAGGCCAAGACCATGAAAGACATCGCCATGGCGGCGCACACCAGCAATCTGCCGGAGGGCATGGAGAAGGGGCTGGATGCGACGGAATACTACGATCCGCCCAACATGACCTTCCCCTTCGGCGCCTATGTCTGCGTCGTGGACATCGACCGTTTTACCGGTGAGACCAAGGTCCGGCGTTTCTATGCCCTGGACGATTGCGGCACGCGCATCAACCCGATGATCATCGAAGGCCAGATCCATGGCGGTCTTACGGAAGCCTTTGCGGTGGCCTTCGGCCAGGCCATCCCGTTCGACGAGAACGGCAACCATCTGGGCAACAGCCTGATGGATTACTTCCTGCCGACGAGCATGGAAACGCCGCATTGGGAAACCGATCACACGGTCACGCCTTCGCCGCACCATCCGATCGGCGCCAAAGGCGTGGCGGAATCGCCCCATGTCGGTGGCATTCCGTGCTTCACCAACGCGGTGGTGGATGCCTTTGCGCATCTGGGGGTGACGCACATGGACATGCCGCACACCGCGTTCCGTGTGTGGCAGCAGTGCAAGGCGCTCGGCATCAACAAGAGGACATGAAGGTACAGATCGACAAGATCTATCCCATGCCCTGCCCGGCGGAGGTCGCGTGGGAATTCCTGCAGAACCTCGAAGCGGTTGCCGGCTGCATGCCCGGGGCGAAGATTACCGAACGCCTCGATGCGGGCCGCTACAAGGGAACGGTGACGCTCAAGGTGGGTCCGGCGACGATGTCCTTCAGGGGCGAGGTCGAGATGAAGGACGTCGACCCGGCCGCCCGGACGCTGCGTCTTCTGGCCAAGGGTACCGATAGCACCGGGAGTTCCGGCGCTTCCATGCATCTGACTGCCCGTATCGAGGCTGCCGAAGGAGGCCTGTGCACCCTGGTGGGCGCGAGCGAAGTG
>JANMSV010000197.1:0-4189 GCA_031389685.1 Betaproteobacteria bacterium | reverse complement strand
TACTTCGGCAACGTGGTGAAGGCGATGGGCAGCGCGAAGCAGGGGTTTCCCGTCGTAAGCCGTGTACTTTCAAGCAGGAAACCTTCCTCCGCGCTGGACGACGCGAGCTTCCTCGCCCGCCTGAATCGCGACCTGCGCGCGGTGGTGCACGAGGTGCGGCGCCTGACTCCCGCCATCATCGAGGTCGTGCTGCGCGCGCCGGTCGCCGCGCGCCGCTTCCGGCCCGGCCAGTTCTACCGCATGCAGAACTTCGAGACCTTCGCGCTGCACGTGCCCGGCACCACGCTCGCCATGGAAGGCCTCGCCCTCACCGGCGCCTGGGTGGACCGCGACAAGGGTCTCATTTCCGTGATCGCGCTCGAGATGGGCGGCTCGGCCGACCTGCTCGCCTACCTTCAGCCCGGCGAGCCTGTCATCCTGATGGGCCCGACCGGCACCCCTACCGAGATCCCGCGCGACGAAAACGTCGTGCTCGCCGGAGGGGGCCTCGGCAACGCGGTGCTCTTCTCGATCGGCCGGGCGCTCCGCGCCGCCGGCTCCAAGGTCGTCTACTTCGCCGGCTACAAGCACCTCGGCGACCGCTACCGCGTCGAGGACATCGAGGCCGCCTCCGATGTCGTCGTCTGGTGCTGCGACGAGGCGCCCGGCTTCACCCCGCGCCGTCCGCAGGACCGCGGCTTTACCGGCAACATCGTCCAGGCCATGCACGCCTACGCTTCCGGCGCCCTCGGCGCCCAGGCGATTGCGTTCAGCGCCACCGACCGCATCATCGCCATCGGCTCCGACCAGATGATGGCCGCCGTCGCCGCCGCGAGGCATGGCGTCCTGCAGCAATACCTGAAGCCCACCCACCGGGCGATCGGCTCCATCAACAGCCCGATGCAGTGCATGATGAAAGAAATCTGCGCCCAGTGCCTCCAGCCCCATGTCGACCCGCAGACCGGCAAGACCACCTACGTCTTCTCCTGCTTCAACCAGGACCAGCCTCTCGACCAGGTCGACTTCGGCGCCCTCGCCCAGCGGCTGGCGCAGAACGGAGTCCAGGAAAAACTCACCGCCCTATGGATCGGCCGCTGCCTCAAGCTCCTCCCGCCTCCCGCCGAGCGGAAGGCGGCTTAGCCGTCTCCGTCAAATCGCGATCAGCGGGGGCGCCGTCGCACCATCACGGCCCGCGCGCCGTGCGAGATGGGTGTCGAACGTGGCGAAATCATCGCAGCCGGCGGCGAGTGCGTGGTGAAGCGCGTCAGCGAAGTCCCAGCCTTGCCGAATCTTGCGGGCGGCCGCGACAACCGCGGCCTGCTCGCCCACGACGGCATTTTCGAGCATCGCGAGCTTTTCCATCGCGTCCGCAATGGCTTTGGGCGAAAACCCGTATCGCGAGCGCAGCACCCATTCCAATTCAAGGACGACCGTTATCGGAACATACACCGGCTCAGCGCTCAGGCAGGCCTGAGCACGCCGCGCCTGTGCCGCGTCGTCCTGCACCAGCGCGCGCACCAGCACGTTGGTATCCAGGGCGCGCACGCCGTCAGTCCTTGTAGTCCGTGACCCGCATGTCCTTCACGGGCACGCGCGGGCCGGAATACTTGAGGATTGCCTGGATATCGGCAAGCTTCACGGTGTTCTTGGCCGGCGCCGGGGTGATGCGCGCGCCCTTGCCCTCGACACGGATGTCGACACGCATTCCGGGCTTCAACCCGAGCGCCTTGCGCACGGCAACGGGGAGAACGATCTGTCCCTTGGTCGATACCAGCACGGCGCTCATCACTCGCTCTGAAAGTTTTACCAGGTAGGTATTCTACCTCAGCCGGCATTCCTGCGATTCGACCGACGGGCCCGGGTCGCGCATGCGGAGCCACTTTCGGGAACGTTGCAGCCCCACGTCGACCCGCAGACCGGCAAGACCACCTACGTCTTCTCCTGCTTCAACCAGGACCAGCCTCTCGACCAAGTCGACTTCGGCGCCCTCGCCCAGCGGCTGGTGCAGAACGGAGTCCAGGAAAAACTCACCGCCCTGTGGATTGATCGCTGCCTTAAGCTCTTGCCGCCGCCTGCCGAGCGCAAGGCGGCTTGAGCGTCAACGTCGCAGCACGCAAAAGCGTACGATGGGCCAATGATCGTGACAAAAGTGCGCGCATTCGGGCTGACCTGGGCGGACTGCGAGGAACTGCTCGCGAAGCTGGGGTTTTCCGCACGCATCGAGATCGTCGCCGCATAACTAGGCAGTCAAGCTCGGCGAACAACGCAATCGCGGGCTGCTCGACGAGCTGGTCTTCGGTATAGATGCGGTGCGTCAAGTGTCGGTCACGTGATGGGTCAATCGGTCTTCATCGGCCCGCTGTCAGTCGGAACCAGTATGGAACCAGTGTAGCGCAGGGCAATCGCAGGATAGAATGGCGCAAGACACAGGAGACACCCGTGGCCACCGTCACCGTCCGCATTCCCGAGGCGCTCCTGAAGCGCGCTCAGACCGCCACCGGGCGGCGCGACGCCGCCGCCGCGGTGCGCCGCGCGCTGGAGATCGCGACGCACGACTACGAGCTGAACGCCGCCTCGCGCCGCGCGCTCGAGCAATCGCGCGCCGAAGAACGGCAGGGCAAGGTCCGCCGGTTCAGAAACGCAGAGGACGCCGTTGCGCACCTGAAGCGCCTGTGAAGGAAATCGTCTTCACGCGGCGCTTCGAAAGAGATTTCCGCCGCCTGAAGAAAACGCTCCCCCGGCACGCGCTCGACTACGAAACGCTCGAGTACGTTTTTCGGCTGCTCCAGTCCGGACGATCGCTCCCCGAGGCGTTCCGCGAGCACCCCCTGGCCGGCGAGTACGCCGGCTTCACCGAATGCCACCTGGACGCCGACTGGCTGCTGGTGTACCGGGTCAAGCGAAATCGCATCGTGTTTCATCGGACGGGAACGCACCGCCAGTTGTTCAGGGCGCCGAAACGGCGCTAGCGCTCATCCTTGGCGATCGTCGCCGCGTACGCAAGAGCCTGGCGCACGTCCTCTTCCTCGAGATCGTCGCCGCCTGAAGGCGGCACCCTCGGCGCCTAACCGATCCCGTTCGGCGCCACCGACCGCATCATCGCCATCGGCTCCATCAACAGCCCGATGCAGTGCATGATGAAAGAAATCTGCGCCCAGTGCCTCCAGCCCCACGTCGACCCGCAGACCGGCAAGACCACCTATGTCTTCTCCTGCTTCAACCAGGACCAGCCTCTCGACCAGGTCGACTTCGGCGCCCTCGCCCAGCGCCTGGCGCAAAACGGCGTCCAGGAAAAACTCACCGCCCTCTGGATTGATCGCTGCCTCAAGCAGCTGCCGCCGCCCGCTGAGCGCAAGGCGGCTTGAGCTAGTGTCATAGCCTGAAGTTCCGCTTCCGGCCTATTCTGTTGAAGAACTCGACATTGAATTGAAGCTTGTTTCTATGTAACTGAATGGCGTTGGCTGTTTTGCGGGGTTCGAGACCGCGCTATCGGGGTGATTCGTTCCCGATTTGCTCTTAAGCGGGTAGCAATTCCAAATTCGGCGCTCACGGAACGAGCCACTTGGCCATGCGTCGCAGATTTTGCGCGGTTGCGGCAAGCAGGAACTCGTCCTGCGCACCGGTGCGACCGCGTAACCGCCAACGGTCCAGCTTCAGGATACGTTTGAGGTGCGCGAACAGCATCTCCACCTTCTTGCGATCCTTGCGCGATTGGCGATAGGCATCGGTGCCGGACAGAGCGCGTGCAACATCGCGCGATTCCTCGTGAACGCTGCGCGGGATCTTGCGGGCCGGGACGTTCGGGCAGCACTTCGGCTTGCGCGGGCAGTCTTGGCAGTCGTAGAGGCTGGCTCGATACAGCACCGTGTCGTCAGCGGTGGCTCGCCCCATCGTCTGCAGGTGTTTGCCAGCCGGGCAAGTGTATCGATCATTCTTCGCGTCAAAGACGAAGTCGCTGCGACTGAGCGTGCCGTCCTGCCGTTCAGCCTTGTCCCAGACAGGGATGTGCGGCTCGATTCTCTTGTCCTGCACTAACCAGCCGAGCATCGGCGCCGCGCCGTAGGCTGTGTCCCCGATCAGGTGCTTGGGCTTTACCTCGAAGCGCTGCTCTACCCGTTTACAGCCCCAGGTGGCAGAACCAGCGATAGGCCAGGTTCAGATGTACTTCCTCGCACAACCGACGCTCCGAGCGAATGCCAAAGCAGTAGCC
>JANMSV010000196.1:0-8892 GCA_031389685.1 Betaproteobacteria bacterium | reverse complement strand
CTGGTTCGCCAGGCGATCGAGACCGCGCGCTGCCTGGAGGAGGGCGTGCTCGAGCACGTGCACGACGGCAACATCGGCTCGATCTTCGGCATCGGCTTTCCGGCCTGGACCGGCGGCGCCCTGCAGTACGTGAACCACGTCGGCACGAAGAAATTCGTCAAGCGCGCCGAGGAACTTGCGAAGAAACTCGGCCCGCGCTTTGCGCCGCCCAAGCTGCTGCGCGAGCTGGCCGCGAAGAACAAGCCGCTCCTCTGATGGCCCGGTCGTGATCCTCGACATCGAGCGCAAGGGGCCGGCGGCCTGGTTGTGGCTCTCCCGGCCCGAGGTGCGCAACGCGCTCAACGACGAGCTGATCACCGCGCTGGCAACCGCGCTCGAGGTCCTGGAAAAAGATGCGGCGGCGCGCGTGCTGGTGCTCGCCGGGCGCGGGCCGGCGTTCTGCGCCGGGGCCGACCTCGCGCGCATGGAAAAGGCGGCGAAGATGACCAAGGCGCGCTCGCGCCGCGAGGCCTCGCGCTTCGCGAAACTCCTGTACCGGCTGCACAGCTACCCGAAGCCCGTCGTGGCGCGGGTGCACGGGCCGGCGTACGCGGGCGGCATGGGGCTGGTGGCGGCGAGCGACTTGGTGGTCGCCGCCGAGGAAGCCGAGTTTGCGCTGCCCGAGACGAGGATCGGCCTGGTGCCGGCGATGATCAGTCCCTACCTGCTGCGCGCGATGGGTGCGCAGCAGGCGCGGCGCTATATCCTCACCGGCGAGCGGCTGTCCGCGCGCGAGGCGCAGCGCATCGGCTTCGTGCACGAGTGCGTGCCGGCCGCCGAACTCGATGCGGCGGTGGACAAGCTGTGCGGGAAGCTGGCGCTGGCGGGGCCGGAGGCGCTGGCGCGCTCGAAGAAGCTCTTGCTCCGCGTGCAGGGTGCGGCGATCACCCCGCAACTGGCGCTCGACACCGCCACCGCGCTGGCCGAGGCGCGCGCCGGCGGCGAGGCGCGCGAAGGCATCCGTTCGTTTCTCGAAAGGCGCAAGCCTTCCTGGCAGTAGCTGCGCTAACATCGGGTTCCTTCTTGCGAGGAAATCCGGGATGAACAAGCGTGTCGTGCTCGCCAGCCATCCGGAAGGCTGGGTCACCGAAGCCAATTTCCGCGTCGAGACCGCGCCGGACCCCAAGCCCGCCGAGGGCGAGGTGCTGGTGAAAAACCTCTGGCTGTCGCTCGACCCCTACATGCGCGGGCGCATGAGCCAGCAGAAGAGCTACGTCAAGGGCGTGGAGATCGGCGAAGTGATGACCGGCGAGACGGCGGGCGAAGTCGTCGAATCGAAGCATCCGAAATTCAAGACGGGGGACAAGGTGACGGCGCCCTCCGGCTGGCAGCTGTACTGGAGCGGCAAGGGCGAGATGCTGACGAAAGTGGACGCGTCGAAAGTGTCGCTGTCCTATTTTCTCGGCTGCCTCGGCATGCCGGGGCGCACCGCCTACTTCGGCATGAAGGAGATCTGCCAGCCCAAGCCGGGTGAGACGGTGGTCGTGTCCGCCGCCTCCGGTGCGGTGGGCAGCGTGGTGGGCCAGCTCGCCAAGGCCTGGGGTTGCCGCGCGGTCGGCATCGCGGGCGGCAAGGCGAAGTGCGACTACGTGGTGAAGGAACTCGGTTTCGATGCCTGCGTGGACTATAAGGCGGGCAACCTGCTGGACCAGCTGCGCGCCGCCTGCCCCAAGGGCGTGGACGCCCTGTTCGAGAACGTGGGCGGCGAGATCCTCGACACCGTGCTGCGCCTGATGAACCCGCGCGGGCGCATCACCATCTGCGGCCTGATCTCGGACTACAACGCCAAGGAGCCCTACGGCGTGAAGATGTTCCGCTCCATCCTCGTCAACCGGCTGAAAGTGCAGGGCATGATCGTGTTCGACTGGGTGGAACGGTACCCGGAAGCGAACCAGGCCTTGCTCCAACTGGTCACGAGCGGCAAGCTCCAGTACCGCGAATCGGTGGTGGAGGGGCTGGAGAACGCACCGAAAGGGCTGATCGGCCTTCTCAAGGGCGACAACTTTGGAAAACAACTGGTGAAACTCACATGATCGACCTCTATACCTGGCCCACGCCAAACGGGCACAAGATCCACATCATGCTGGAGGAGACCGGGTTGCCCTACAAGGTGATCCCGATCGACATCGGCGCCGGCGACCAGTTCAAGCCGGAATTTCTCAAGATCTCGCCCAACAACAAGATGCCGGCGATGGTGGATCGCGACGGCCCGGACGGCAAGCCGCTGGCGCTGGCGGAATCGGGCGCGATGCTCTTTTATCTTGCCTCGAAGACCGGCAGGTTCCTGCCTGGGCACATCCGCAAGCGCTGGCAGGTGATGCAGTGGGTGATGTTCCAGATGGGGCACATCGGCCCGATGCTCGGCCAGGCGCACCATTTCCTCGGCTACGCGCCGGAGAAGATCGAGTACGCGATGAACAGGTACAAGAACGAAGCCAACCGCCTTTACGGCGTGGTCGATCGGCGCCTCAAGGAATCCAAGTTCCTCGCCTGCGACGAATACACCATCGCCGACATGGCGACCATGCCCTGGATGCGCTTTCCCGAGCGCCAGGGCGTGGAGATCGCGGAGTACCCGGCCCTGCAGCGCTGGCGCGACGGCATCGCCGCGCGCCCGGCGGTGGAGCGCGCGCTCAAGGTGCTGGCCGACCGGCGGCGGCCGGAGATGAGCAAGGAGCAAAAAGAAGTGCTGTTCGGAGCGACGCAATATGCCAAGCGCTGAGCTGAAGGGAAATGTCGCCTGGATCACCGGCGGCGGCTCGGGCATCGGCCTCGCCGGCGCGAAGGCACTCGCAGGCGCAGGCGCGCACGTGGTCATCTCGGGGCGCACCGCGCGCACCAACGACAGCGCGCTGGCCGAGCTGAAGAAGATCGGCAGCGCCGAGGCGATGCTGCTCGACGTCTCCGATCAGAAGGCGGTGGTGCAGGCCGCGGCCGACATCGAGAAGCGGCACGGCCGCATCGACATCCTGGTCACCAGCGCAGGCACCAACATTGGCGGTGGCAAGCGCAACCTGAAGAACATGACGCTCGATGGCTGGAACGACGTGGTGAGGATCAACCTCGACGGCCTGTTCTACTGCTGCCACTCGGTGATCCCCGGCATGCGCGCGCGCAAGGACGGCCTGATCATCAACATCTCCTCCTGGGCGGGGCGCTACGCAAGCGTGCTCACCGGGCCCGCCTACAACGCCACCAAGCGCGCGGTGATCGCCATCAGCGAGTCGATCAACATGGAGGAGTGCGCCAACGGCATTCGCGCGACCTCCATCCTGCCGGGCGAAGTGGCCACCCCGATACTGGAGAAGCGCCCGGTGCCGCCTTCGGCCGAGGAGCGCGCGCGCATGGCGCAGGCCGAGGACTTCGGCAAGGCGATCCTGTTCGTGGCGACGATGCCGGCGCGCACCTGCGTGAATGAAATGGTGATCGCGCCGACCTGGAACCGCTTCTACCTCGGCGGCCTGGAGGCGCCGAAGTAATTTCACTGCTGGCGCGCGTCACCCTGCCGTTCCTGGCGGGGTATTTCGTTTCCTACATCTATCGTTCCGCGATCGCCATCATCGGGCCGGAGATCGCGCGTGAGCTCGGCCTGTCCGCGGCGGGCCTCGGGCTGCTCTCCGGCATCTACTTCTTCACCTTCGCGCTGTTCCAGCTGCCGCTCGGTGTGCTGCTGGACCGCTATGGGCCGCGGCGCGTGAATGCGACACTGCTGCTGGTCGCCGCCGCGGGCGGCGCCTGGTTCGCCCTCGGGCAGACGGCTGCCGAGCTCACGGCGGCGCGCGCACTGATGGGGCTGGGGGTTTCGGGCTGCCTGATGGCTTCCTTCTCCGCTTTCGCGCTCTGGTATCCCGCGGACCGCATCGCCACCATGAACGGCGTGGCCTTCGCCAGCGGCATGCTCGGTGCGCTGACGGCCACCGTGCCGCTGGAGATGCTGCTGCGCGTGCTGCATTGGAGAGAGGTGTTTGCCGGCATCGCCGCGCTCACCATCGCGGTGAGCGTTCTCATCTACTTCGCAGTACCGGAGCGCGCGGCGCACCGCGGCGAGAGCCTCGCCGAGCAGTGGCGCGGTTTGGCGCGACTCGCGCGCGATCCCGGCTTCTGGCGCGTCGCGCTGTGCATCGGTGCAAGCCAGCTGGTGGCGGTGTCGCTTGCCACGCTTTGGGTGGCGACCTGGCTGCGCGACGTGGCGGGCTACAGCCAGGCGCAGGTGGCGCGCGCGCTGCTCCTGTTTTCGCTCGCCATGCTCGTCGGCTACATCGGCTTCGGCCGCACGGCCGACGCCTTGGTGCGGCGCGGGCGCAGCACCCTGCCGCTGCTCGCCGGCGGCGTCGCCGCCGCGTCGCTCTGCCTGGGGCTGATCGCACTCGGCGTGCGCACCGGGGCGCTCGCGCTGTGGAGCCTGTTCTTCTGCGGCGCCACCGCGGTGGTGCTGTCCTACTCGCTGTTTTCGCGGCGCTACCCGAAGGAGATGGCCGGGCGCGTGAATACCGCGCTCAACACCTTCGTGTTCGTGGGCATGTTCAGCGGCCAATGGGCGGTCGGCCTGATCCTCAACCTGTGGCCGCCGACGGCGATCGGCTACGCGCGCGAGGCCTACACCTGGGCGCTCGGCGCGCTGTGGCTCACCCAGTTCGCCGGGCTCGCCTGGCTGTGGTCCGGCCGCAAGCTGCTCGCCGCGCCTACGCCGTGAGGTAGATGTCCTTGTAGCTCGTGTACAGCGAGGCCGCGAGCACCGGGCCCAGCACCAGCCAGCCCAGGCCAAGCGGGATCGCGGCGAGTATGCCGAGCACCAGCATCACCACGCTGTAGACCAGGAAGGGCACGATGTTCCTCAGGCAGCCGAAAAAGCTTGCCTGCATGGCCTCGAGTGCACCCCTGCCGTGGAACAGCACCAGCGCAGGCGCGAACCAGATCGCCATCATCACCGGCAGCATCAGGGCGAAGATGATCAACACTGCGAGGATCACGGCCAGGGCCGCGGCGGGCGCCGCCATGTCCGGCATCGCACCGCCCATCATCGCGAAAATGCTCGCGCCGGTCACCAGACCCACTCCCAGCGCGATCGCGATCGCGGCGCCGACGTAGATCGCGCCGACCAGCGCCAGCGTGGTAAAGCGCTCGCGAAAGCCCGCGAACAGGTGCCCGAATTCCAGTTCGCGGCCCTCATCGGCCGCGCGACCGGCGGCGAATACCCCGGCGCCGAACACCGGCGTAAGTACTGTGGAGACAATCAATCCGAGGATCGGGATGACGCCGAGCACGACCATGATGACCAGCAGCGCCAAAAACAGCGCGATCCACATGCCGGGCTGCTTCTTGAACAGTTCCCAGCCCGACGCGATCCAGTCCCAGCCGCGCCCTGCCGCCAACCCACGCCCACCCGTAACGAATTCGCCCGCCATCTCAGCCCCCCTTGGTTTCCCGCAGCCGCACCTTCACCGTGCCGATGGCCTTCGCCACCAGCGAGCCGTCGGCGTTCTTCGCCTCGGCCTCCACGAAGGTCATGCTGCGCGCATCGCGCAGCACGCGCGCCTCGGCGATCAGCCGGTCGCCGCTGCCGCCGCCGATGAACGAGGTGCTCATGTCGATGGTGATCACGCCCATCGAGTCCGGATGCAGCGTGCGCGCCGCGGTGCACAGTGCCACGTCCAGCAGCGACAGGATGACCCCGCCGTGCGCGGTGCCCAGGCTGTTGGTGAAATGCTCCGGCAGCGGCATCGACAGGCGCGCCGTGCCTTCGCCCAGCGCCTCGGTGACCAGGCCGAGGTGCGCGACGAACGGGATTTTCTTCTGGTAGTCGCGCGTGAACTGGACCTTGGCGTCGGCGCTCATATGATCGTCGCGCCGCCGTCCACCACGATCGTCTGGCCATTGATGTGGCGCGAGGCTTCCGAGGCGAGCAGCGCCGTGATGCCTTTCAGGTCCTCGTCATTGCCGACGCGTCGCGTCGGCGTCGCGTCGATGATCATCTGCAGGTCGGTGCCAAGCGTGGCGCGCGTCATCTTGGAAGGAAAGAACCCGGGGCAGATCGCGTTCACCGTAATGCCGTGGGCGCCCCATTCCGCGGCGAGTTGGCGCGTCAGGCCCACCACGCCGTGCTTGGTCGCGACATAGGCCGCGGTGCGTACCAGGCGCGGGTCGTTCGCCTGGATGCCGTTGACCGAGGCGATGTTGATGATGCGGCCCCATTTGCCGGGGATCATGACCTTCTTCGCGAGCAGTTGGCTGAGGACAAAGGTTCCCGTAAGGTTCAGGTTGACCAGCTTGTCCCAGGCTTCCAGCGGGTGATCTTCGGCCGGTGCGCCCCAGGTGGCGCCGGCATTGTTCACGAGGATCTCCACCTTGCCGAGCTTGGCGAGGATCTGCTCCAGCACCGGCGCGATTGTCTCGCGCTTGCCGAGGTCGCACACCCAGGCCGTGGCGTCGATGCCCTGCGCCTTCAGTTGCGCCACCGCCGCGTCGAGTTCGTCCTTTTTCCTCGCGGTGAGGGCAAGCCGGGCACCCATTTCGCCCAGGGCCTCGGCCATCTGCAGCCCCAGCCCGCGCGAGCCGCCGGTGACCAGCGCCACGCGCCCGTTCAAATCCAAAAGCTGCCTGACGTTCATGGAGCGGAATTTTGTTGGTAAGGTGCAGCCTATGCTAACACCGCCACGCCGCGCGGCGTACACACGCAGCGAACTGGAAAAGCTGATCGCGCCGCGCTCGATCGCCGTGGTGGGCGCCTCGCCCCGCGCCGGTTCCTTCGGCATGCGCACGCTCGAGAACCTGGCGCAGTACGCGGGGCAGGTTTTTCCGGTGAACTCGAAGTACGAGCACATCGGCGAGCGCGCCTGCTATGGCTCGCTCAAGGCGCTGCCGCACGCGCCCGACTGCGTGGTGCTGGTGGTGCCGCGCGAGGGCGTGGAGGCTGCGTTGGAGGAGGCGGCGGCCGCCGGCGCGGGCGCGGCCATCGTCTATGCCTCGGGCTACGGCGAGATGGCGCGCGAGGACGCGGGGCGCGCGCAGCAGCGCCTGGCCGACATCGCGCGCGCGGCAAAGATGCCGCTGCTCGGGCCCAACTGCATGGGCCTCGTCAACCACGCACTGGGCGCGGGCCTCTCCTTCATCCCGGAATATGCGCGCGCGCCGCGCAACGCAGGTTCCATCGCCGTAGTGAGCCAATCGGGCGCGCTCGGCTACTCGCTGGCGCAGGCCTGGGACCGCGGCCTGGGCATCCGCTACTTCTTCTCCGCGGGCAACTCCGCGGACATCGACGTCGGCGACCTCATCGCGGCGATGGCCGAGGACCCGGATTGCAAGGCCATCGCCTGCCTGTTCGAGGGCGTGGCGAGCGCCGCGCGCATGCTCGAGGCGGGGGAACGCGCGCGCCGCGCGGGCAAGCCCGTGATTGTCTACAAGCTGGGCACGAGCGAGGACGGCGCCGCGGCGGCGCGCTCGCACACCGGCTCGCTCGCCGGCTCGGCGGTCGCCTGGCGCGCGCTGTTCGAGCGTGCCGGCTTCATCCCGGTGGAGGACTACGACGCGCTGCTCGAGTACGCGCGCTTCTTTGCTGCCGCGGGCAAGCCGCTGGCGCGCGGCGTCGCGGTCATTTCCGGTTCCGGCGGAGCGGGCGTGATGGCGGCGGACAAGGCGGCAAAGCACGGCGTGCCGATGCCGCAGCCGCTGGAGGTGACCGGCGTTGCGCTGCGCGCCCTGGTGCCGGAATTCGGCGCGGCGCGCAATCCCTGCGACCCGACGGGACAGGTATTGAACAACCCGGAGTCATTCGGTGCGTGCTGCCGCGCCCTGCTCGCCGACTCGCAGTACGGCGCTCTGGTGGTGCCGGGTACCGTCGCCGTGGTCGAGACCGCCAAGGATCGCGTGCCGGCGATGGCGGCGCTCGCGCGCAAGCAGCCCAAGCCGGTGGTGCTGGTCTGGCTGTCCGAGTGGTTGCAAGGGCCCGGCTCCGGCGAATACGAGAAGGACGAGCGCATACCGCTGTTCCGTTCGATGGAGCGCTGCTTCGGCGCCATCGCCGCGTGGCATGCACTGGCGGACCGGAGGTCGGATGCGGCGCCGCGGCTCTCGCCGCCCGGGGCGGCGCAGGCGGCGCGCGAGATGCTCGCCGGAGGCGGCGCGACGCTCACCGAGAGTGAGGCGAAGCGCGTGCTGCACGCGTACGGCGTCCCCGTGGTCGCCGAGCGCCTTGCGCACAGCGCGGACGAAGCGGCCGCTGCGGCGCTCGCGCTCGGCTACCCGGTGGCGATGAAGGCGGAATCGCCGACCATCCTGCACAAGACGGAGCTCGGCGTGGTGCGCCTCGGAATCGCGGACGAAACGGACCTGCGCCGCGCCTACACGGAGATCGCCGCCGCCGCGCGCGGCCACGAGCTGCGCGGCGTGCTGGTGCAACCCATGGTCCCTGGCGTTGAGGTGATCGTGGGCGCACGCGTGGACCCGGTGGTCGGCCCGCTGGTGGTGGTCGGCTCGGGCGGCGTGCTGGTGGAGCTGGTGCAGGACAGCGTGGCGGCGCTGGCGCCCGTCTCGCAGGCGCAGGCGGCTGCGCTGCTCGAGCGCCTGAGGGGCTACCGGCTGCTCACCGGCTTTCGCGGCAGCGCGCCGGTGAACCTCGACGCGCTCGCCGAGGCGATCGCACGCGTCTCGGAGTTGGCCGCCGACCTGGCCGATGTGTTCGAGGAGTTGGACGTAAACCCCCTTCGCTGCGGCGGCGAGCGAGTGGTGGCGGTGGATGCCTTGATCGTCCGTCGCGCTAGCCCTTGAGCTGCAGCGACTTGTACTCGAGGAACTCCTCCAGCCCGTACACGCCCGCTTCGCGCCCGTGGCCGGACTGCTTGAAGCCGCCGAAGGGCG
>JANMSV010000195.1:0-4062 GCA_031389685.1 Betaproteobacteria bacterium | reverse complement strand
AACGGGAATTCAAGCGAAAGAGCTACTTGGACTAATGACCATGAAACATTACAAATCCAGAACGACACGGTTTGCGGTCTGCGTCGACAACCGCGGCTATCCTGCGTCGCTTGAGTTGCACAAAATCTACCGCATCATTCCAGACGACGAGGCTGCAGGGGACGGAGATATCCGCGTAGTTGACGAAAGTGGAGAAGACTATCTTTACTCGGCAGATCGTTTTGTCCAGATCGAGCCGCCGCAAACGGTCAGGCGTTCGCTCCTGCATGCGGCAAAAGCCGCATAACAGCGGCGTGTAGCCAGAATGTAGCTGTGCCACGCTTGGAAACACTGTTTTCATGCTTTGTACGGCTAAAAATCAAGAGGGCGGGCGTCGCAGGTTGTTGATTTAATTAGCGGCCATTTTCAAGGCCGCCCCTACGAACCAAGGGGTCGTGGGTTCAAATCCTGCCGGGCGCGCCAGACAATCAAGGGCTTGCAGCGATGCAGGCCCTGTTCCCGGAGCTCAATGGTCAAGGCCGTAGGGTGGCAAGGTCGTCAGGCGAGGATCGTCGACAGGGCCACCGGTGGTGAAGTGATAGAGCGACTGAAACCCCGCGTCACCGATGCCAAGTACCTGATGGACCGGGTCATCGAAAAAGCAGCCGATTCCGGTTGCGCGGACGCCAGCCGCCTCCGCCTCCAGGTAAAGCACTTGGCCGATAACGCCTGTCTCCCAAAAAAGTCTTCGGTAGAACCAGGGTCCGTAGCGCCGCAGGCTTGATTCGAATTCCGCGATCATCCCCAGCGAAAATGCACTGTCCCCGGCGATCTCCTGACCGCAACTGACCTGGACGGCCATGCGCCGCGCGTCGCCCTCTTCGAGGAGAAACAGCGGTAAGTCTTCTGGGCAGCCCGGTGGCGAGGTCCAGGCGAATTGTTGGTGCATCGCCTGACTGAGCAAGCTCATCTTCGCAGCGTCGCGAGCCAGCACGTAAAGACCGGGAGCAAGGCCGTCCACCCGATGGACGAACAGGGCAAGATGAATGGCCGGTGCCCAGGGCAGCACATCCCAGGGCATCGGGCGCTGGCACAGGTCACGCTCGACCCGTGGCATGGTCCGGGCCAACATGGTAAAGAAGCTGCCGACCGGGATTGAAGTCTTGCCATCGAACGCAACCGCGCTGCGCCGCTGGCGGATCAACTGTGCGGCGCTTGACAGGCCCGGAGCAACGCCCGGTGCCCGCCCTGCGTGATCCCCGCGATTGAGCTCAACAACTCCGTGCTCGGTACTCGACTTCCACGATGCAACTTCCACTTGGTCGAGGTACTGCCATCGCACAGGATCGTCACGACTTAGCCGATTCGCCTTGCCGTACCAGATTCGTTGCGTCGACTCGCGCATGGCATCAGGCGCAAGGAACAAAGGGACCGGGTTCGTCTCCCAGGCGGGAAATTCCGCCCCGAGGTCGGCAGGCCACACAACGGCCAGGCAATCCGGGTGCTCCCGCTCCACCCCGATGAAATCCTGGTCTCGATCCACCCCCAACAAGGCGGCCAGCGTGTCATCCGACACGCCCTCTAGCAACAGCATGCGCCAACCGAGCGTCCGGGCCGCAATGCGGGCGCTGCCGATTGCATGCCCCACGTCATGCTGACAGTAGCGAAAAGCTCGCTCGCCGTACTTCCAGGTCTCCCGCCAGTTCACTGAGGTGAAGCCGATCAGGAAGGCGTTGGGAGGAAATCCTTGCAGCAGAGAGGTGACGCTTTCCTGCGGCAACTCCGCTCGCAGCTCCAGCGCGTGTTCCCTGGCCGCGTAGTGATAAAGACCCGGGAACGGCGCGAGACCCGGGACTTCGCCGATGAGCAAATAGCCCTCGGTGGGATGCAGGTTACCGCTCGAGGGGTTGGTTCGAAGAGCCCAGCGCACTGCGCCGGCCTGCTTCCAAGCCGAAATCGCGAGTGAATATTCGAGCAGGCGCGAAAGACTGCGGACGGTGACCGGCGCGCCGGCGATCGCACCAGGGCCATACAATTCCTCATACAGCGGCGAGCGCGGCGCCTCGTCAGGTTTCAGGACCGGTAAGGGAATGAGCGCAGATCCCTCGTAGCGTCGAAACGGATCCGGCTGATTCGCCCAGTCCATGGTGCCGGGCGCGCGCGCATAGCGTGAAAAATGGTGCTTCGTCTCCTGGTGGTAGCGCATCACCGCTTCCAGGGGATCGAGTGCGCCCGCTGCCCTATTCATCGCCCCACAACGGTTTGCTCAATGCAGCAGTGAATGTGGAAAACATCAAGTTGAAGCTCACACTTGCGCGGCTCTCGCCGCTGGCGTTGGCATCGACTGAGTGATACAGATACGAAGGGAAGACAAGCAGCGTGCCGTCTTTCACCCGCACCACGACCTGATCGGTGTTGGCGGAGGTGAGCTCGGTGACTGGTGGCCTGATAACCCCGGGCTGACTGCGTGGGTCGTGGAAATTGATGGTGTCCGCGCCGAGCCAGGTGCTCACGTAGTACACGGCGCTCAGATAATTGTTGGGGTGGCTGTGCGCCCGGTGCGAGGCGCCCGGCGCATACAGGTTCGCCCAGCAGCCGGTGATCTGGATTTCTTGTTCGCCAATTTTCAGGAACTGCAGCACGCTCGCCGCGGCCCGGCCAACGTAGTCGCAAAGTTCGTGCAGATCCTCCCGTCCGTGCAGTGCGTGGCCCGACTGCCAGGCTTCGCCCGACTTCAGCTCGGGCAGTCCTTGGCGCAGCGAGTACAGCAGTCCGAGTGCGCTCGCGTCAATCCGTTCGTGCACCTCGGCTCGAAGCTGGATTTTCCACACCAGGGTGGGAAACAGCGAAAGAACGTCCGAGGTTTCGATCCACGAGTGCTTGCCCGAAATCGCCATGGAGCCCCCTCGTGCACAAAGTGTGACCTGCCCGGCGTTCACTGGGCCGAGGTCAGTGGTTCAGCGGTCTTCCGCGTCCCGCATGTCTTGCTCCAACAACGCTCCGCGTCCTCGATCTGTAATTGCAAGACCGCTGAGACCGTTTGGCGTTACGAAGCCGTGCGCGCGAAGCTTACCCGCGATTTCCTTTGGCACTCGCAGCGGTTCTCGTTTCGCATCCATAGCAGCCCGGGTCTTGCGCAGCCAGTCGAAATCTTCCGACGTCAGGGTCGGATGCGTCGCTGTCCTCATGTTCCAACTGGTCGAATGTGTCCGAACGATTCCTTCAACTGAGATACTTGCAAATTAGGTCCGGCGGCAGATCATGGTATGCCGTTTAGCGGGAATGACCGCTTTGGGTCGATTCTGTTGAAAAACTCGTTTGCCTTACCCGGCTCCGCGGCTCCGCTCCTTGGCCTTTTCCCGTAGGCGCGCACGCGGGCGCTTGCGCCGCGCGAGGCCGCTCGTGGACGCCTGCGGTGAGGGGATGCGGGTCAACGGCAGCCGGTTCAAAGTTTGTGGCCCCCGATCATCAGCCGCTTGAACACCGAGTAATGTTCCCCGATGCGGTCATCGCCGGGCGTGCGCTTGACCGTGATCCACATTCCGGAGCTGAAGCTCTTGCACAACTCGGCGGTATCGGCGGCTTCCTCTTCGGCAACCGCGCTGGCCGCTGCCAAGCTCGGGGCGCCGAGATCGTCCACGAAATAGCGAACCAGGCGCTCGATCACCTGTTGGTATTCGGACTTGTCGATCTCCTCGACTTCGGCGATGGTGCAGCGTCCGCGGCTCACGACACCGATGAATGAAGTGAGGCAATGGCAATTGGGCGTGCGGTGGGTGACACCAGTGGGATCGCACACCGCGTAGCCACCGGACACGAGCAATTCGCCATCGCGCGCGGCGCCCTCCCGGGAATAAACCTGGCTATCAGAAGCGTCCAGGCGCACGGCCTTGAGGAATTTCACAGCGTCAAGACGTAGAAGGCGTCCGGGTGTTCAGGCTGTCAACGGCATGTACCGGAGGCGCATCGCCCATCATCAGGTGAGCGATCGCGCCGTACACCATGCGCTGCCTCTCGAGCGTGCTCCTGCCGGCGAACGCGGGCGACGTCACGTCGATGGCGAAGTGCCCGCCACCGCCGTTG
>JANMSV010000161.1:0-10745 GCA_031389685.1 Betaproteobacteria bacterium | reverse complement strand
CGCCCTTGCGCGCAATGCCGATCAGATTATCGGTGATGGCGAGCATGCCGGCCTGGGTGCGCCCCTGTTCGGCGCTCACCGTGTAGCGGCCGTCTACCGCGAGCGCGGGGGTGCCGTCGATGCGGTAGGCCACGGACTGCTGCGTCGCGCGGCGCACCTTGCTTTGCACGCCGAAGGACTTCAGCGCCTCGTCGAATTTCTTCGTGTCCACGCCGTTCTTCTCCAGCCACTGGGCGCGGGCGGCGGGATTGCTCGTGTTCAGGCGGTCGCGGTGGATGGCCTCGTAATACGGCCGGTGCAACTTTTCCAGCACACCCAGGGCTTCGAAGGTGTAGAACACCGCCGCGTCGCGCGCCCAGGTCTCGTTGAACACCGCCGGGACGCGGCGAAACTGCACATCCGCGGACAGCCTGGCAATCCATTTCTCCAGGAGCGGCTCCAGCGTGTAGCAGTGCGGGCAGCCGTACCAGAAGAATTCGAGCACTTCGATCTTGCCCTGCGCGTCCACAGGCTGGCCGGGCTTGAGCTCGGTGTAGTCCACGCCCTGCACCAGTTGCCGCTGCTGGGCGAAGGCGCTCAATGGCGCAAGCCCCAGGGCTAATATCAGGGTACGACGATGCAGGTTCATCTCAGTTTGCCTTTGCCGAATCGGGGTCCTTCAGTTTGACCAGGTTGGCGTCGATTCCGTTCTGTGCCAGCGCCTGGCGCACCTTGTTCAGTTCGTCGATCCTGGTGTACGGGCCGAGCCGCACGCGGTAGAAGGTGCCCTTGTCGGGCAGATTGGTCGGTTCGACGTTGGACTCGAAGCCCAGAATCGCGAGCCTTGCCTTCTGGTTGTCGGCATCTGCCGGGTTCTGGAACGCGCCCGCCTGGATGAAGTAAGTGTCCTTGCTGGCAGCGGAGGGTTCGCTGCTTTTCGCGGCCGCGCGCAGGCGCTCGCGCAGTTCCCGGTCGCTCACCGGCTCTTCGCCGCCCGGCAGGATCTTGTAGAAATCGAAGCGCGGCTTCTCCGGCGCCTTGGCAGCGATCGCGGGCACTGCGGTCTTCGCCTCCGCCGGCCCGCCCTGCGGCAGCCCGGAGATCGCCGGCGGCTTGCCCGCCGCCGCCTTGGCGTCCTCGGCCGCGGTCTTGGGGCGGTTCATGAACGGGATCGGCGTCTTGTTCAGATACAGCGCGATGCCCAGCGCGACGGCGAGTCCGATCAGCAGGCCGACGAACATGCCGAGCAGGAACCCGCCGCCCGCGCCCGTGCGTGCTGTCGCATGTGGCATTGCCGCCATCACATCCTTTCCGGGGCGCTCACGCCCAGTAGCGCGAGCCCGTTGGCGAGCACCTGGCGGACTGCGGCGCACAACGCCAAGCGCGCTGTGCGCACCGCCCCGTCCTCGACCAGGATGCGCTCGGCATTATAGTAGCTGTGGAACTCGCCCGCGAGTTCGCGCAGATAGAACGCGATGGCGTGCGGCGCGAGTTCGCGCGCGGCGTTGGCCACAATTTCCGGGAACTCCGCCAGCCGCTGCAGCAGTACCGCCTCGCGCGGTCCGGCGAGGGAATCGACCGGCGCGGCGCCAAACCCGCCGGCCTCGCCCCCCCACTGCGAGAACACGCTGCACACGCGGGCGTGCGCATACTGAACGTAGTACACCGGGTTCTCGTCGGACTGCGCGCGCGCCAGGTCGACGTCGAACACGAAATCCGCGTCGGCGCGACGCGACACGAGGAAAAAGCGCACCGCGTCGCGCCCGACCCAGTCGATCAGGTCGCGCAACGTGACGTAGCTGCCCGCGCGCTTGGAAATCTTCACCTCCTCGCCGCCGCGTACCACCTTCACCAGGTTGTGCAGGATGTAGTCGGGGTAGCCCTGCGGGATGCCCAGGCCGAGCGCCTGCAGGCCGGCGCGCACGCGCGTCACGGTGCTGTGGTGATCGGATCCCTGCACGTTGACCACTTTCCTGAAGCCGCGTTCCCACTTGGTGAGGTGGTAGGCGACGTCGGGGACGAAGTAGGTGTGGCTGCCATCGGACTTGCGCACCACGCGGTCCTTGTCGTCGCCGTAGTCGGTGGTGCGCAGCCACAGTGCGCCGTCCTGTTCGTAGGTCCTGCCGCTGGCGACGAGCGCCTTGACCGCCGATGCGACCTTGCCGTCGGTGTACAGGCTCGATTCGAGGGTGTAGACGTCGAAGCGCACGCCGAATGCCTGCAGGTCCGCGTCCTGTTCCTTGCGCAACGTGGCCACCGCATACTTGCGCAGCGCCTCGAGATCATCGAGCTGGCCGCCGCCTGCGGTGAAACTGCGCGCGATCTCGTCGATGTACGCGCCGCGATAGCCGTCCGCCGGCCAGCCGGCGTCCTCCGGCGTCATGCCCCTGGCGCGCGCCTGTACCGACAGCGCGAGGTTGTGGATCTGCGCGCCGGCATCGTTGTAGTAGAACTCGCGCGTCACCGCGTGCCCTTGCGCCTCGAACAGCGCGGCGAGCGCGTCGCCCAGCGCCGCCTGGCGGCCATGGCCCACGTGCAGCGGTCCGGTGGGATTCGCCGAGACGAACTCGACCATCACCTTCTGCGCTTGCGCGGCGCGCACGCGCCCATAGGCAGCGCCTTCGGCAAGTACGCTGGTCACCGCAGCCTGCAGGGCGCGAGGCGCGAGGCGAATGTTGATGAATCCCGCGCCTGCGATCTCTATCTTTGCGATCTGCGCGTCCACGGGCAGAGCGCTCGCGAGCTGCTGCGCGAGCTGGCGCGGGTTCTGCTTCAGCCGCTTGGCCAGCTGCAGCGCGAGGTTGCAGGCGAAATCGCCGTGCGCCGGGTCACGCGGGCGCTCGATGAGCACCTCGGCGTCCGCCGCTTCGGGCGCGACTTTGGCCAGCGCCGTTTTGAACAGCGCGCCAAGATGGGCTTTGATGTCCATGCGAGGGGCGCGAATTATAAGTCAGTCAAACCCGATGGGGTCGACGTCCAGGTGCCAGCGCACGGTGCGCGGGGCGGTGGCGAACAGGCGCTCGCTCCAGGCGCGCAGATAGTCCTGCAGCGCAGGACGCGAGGCCGACTGCACCAGCAGTTGCGCGCGCTCGAGGTCGGCGCGCCGTGTAATCACGTGCGGCACGGGGTCGTAGACCCGGACTTCGTCGGGCACGGGCACCAGGCGCGTCGCGTCGCGCAGGAAGTCCATCGCCTGCGCGAGCTTGCCGGCCTCGGCGCGCAGCGCCGCCTCGTGCACGAAAGGCGGGAATCCGGCGGCCTCGCGCTCTGCGAGCTGCGAAGCCGCGAACGCTGCGTAGTCGTGCAGAACAAGCGCGGCGTACAGCGGATGCCGGGGATAGTAGGTCTGCACCAGCACTTCGCCCGGCTGCTCGCGCCGCCCTGCGCGACCGGCGACCTGCGCGAGCGTCGCGTACAGGCGCTCCGCGGAGCGGTAGTCCGTGGACAGCAATCCGCCGTCGGCGTCCAGCACCCCGACCAGCGTCAGCAGGGGAAAGTCGTGGCCCTTGGCGAGCAGCTGTGTGCCGACCAGGATGTCGGCCTCGCCGCGCGCGATGCCTTCGAGCGTGCGTGCGAGCTCCGCGCGCCGGCGCGCGCTGTCGCGGTCGATGCGCACGATGCGCGCGGCCGGAAAGCGCGCACTCAGCGTTTCCTCCACGCGTTGCGTGCCCCGGCCCATGGCCTTCAGGTCGACGTTGCCGCAGGTGGGGCAGGCGCGCGGGATGGCGCTTTCGTCGCCGCAATGATGGCAGCGCAGGCGCCGGCCGACTTTGTGCAGCACCATGCGCGCGGTGCAGCGCGCGCAGCCCGAAGTCCAGCCGCAGGCGTGGCACGCCAGCACCGGGGCGTAGCCGCGCCGGTTGATGAACACCAGGCTCTGCTCGCGCCGCGACAGGCGCTCGCCGATCGCCGCCAGCAGGCTGGGGGCGAAGCCGTGCTCGGCGCTCTCGTTGCGCAAATCCAGCATGCGCACCGCCGGCATGCGGGCGCCCGGCACCGCGCGATCGGGGAGCGCCAGGTGTTCATAGCGCCCGGCAAGGCTGTTGTGCCAGGACTCCAGCGATGGCGTGGCCGTGCCCAGCACCACCGGGCAGCCGGCGAGCTTCGCGCGGATCACCGCCGCGTCGCGTCCCGAGTATCGCAGTCCCTCCTGCTGCTTGAACGAAGTGTCGTGTTCCTCGTCCACCACCACCAGCGCCAGCCGCGGCAGTGGGGTCAGCGCGGCGAGCCGCGTACCGAGCACGATGCCGGCCTCGCCGCGCGCGGCGGCGAGCCAGGCGGTGGTGCGCGGCCCATCCTGGAGCGCGCTGTGCAGCAGTGCGATGCGCGCTTCGGGAAACGCGAGCCTGAAGCGCGCCTCGAGCTGCGGCGTCAGGCTGATCTCCGGAACCATCACCAGGGCCTGCGCGCCGCTTTGCAGCACGCGCGAGATCAGCCACAGGTAGATTTCAGTCTTGCCGCTGCCGGTGACGCCGTGCAGCAGAAAAGTCTGGAACACGCCCAGCGCGCCGCCGATGCGCTCGATGGCGCGCGTTTGAGCGTCGGAGGGCGCATGGTTCGGCACGAAGCGTGCAGACGCGGGGAGTGGCGGCGACGCATCGCGAATGGTTTTTGGCAGAGGCTTCAACGAGCGCAGCCGCGGTGGCAGTGCGCCGATCACCGTTTCGCCCAGCGGGCGCTGGTAGTAGGAAGAAAGAAAGCGCATGAGTTCCAGCCAAGGGGCCGGCATGCGCGGCGCATCGTCCAGCACGCGCGACACTTGCTTGAGCTTTGCGGACGGAATACTGCTGCCGATGGATGCTTCGACGACGACGCCGACGCGAGAACGCGCACCAAACGGCACCACCACGCGGTCGCCCGGCTGCGCGTCGAGCCCATCGGGCGCGAGGTAGTCGAACAACGTCGCCAGCGGAACGTCAAGCGCGACCCGCAGGACTCTCATCGCCAGAGGGAAGCCGTTTTTTTCAAGGCCGGAAAGCAGAAGCGCGGCAAAAAGTTACTTTTTCGAGTTGATCCGAAGCTTCGCGATTGCCGCGGTAACCCTTGCCGCGAAAAGGCATTTTTCGTTGTGCGCCAAGGGTGTGGATAAGAATGTGAATAAACCGGCAATGAGGGCGTCGTGCTGGGCAGACAGTCTTGGCGATATCGAGGACGCCCGGGCTAGCATCAGTTATTTCATCTTTCATTCAATGGGTTAGAGTTTCCCCCCGAGGAACTCCGCTCGCAGGTGCGATTTGCCCGGAGAGATCGTGCCTTTGTGCATAAGTCAAGCTTTTGTTTGTGCTCCAGCGCGCAGCTTTGCGCTGTAAGCGCGCACTTCGTCCACGAGCGCGGCGACGCTTTCGACCGGTGTTTTCGGCGCGATGCCGTGCCCAAGATTGAAGATGTGGCCGGGCGCGCTGCCGTAGGCGTCGAGCACGCGGCGCACTTGCGCGCGAACACGCTCAGGCGGTGCGAACAGCGCTGCAGGATCGAGATTGCCTTGAAGTGCAACGCGCGCGCCGACCCGCGCGCGTGCCGCGGCCAGGTCCACGGTCCAGTCCAGGCCCACAGCGTCGCAACCACTGGCGGCGATGGCGTCGAGCCAGGCGCCGCCTCCTTTGGTAAACAGGATCGAGGGCACGCGCGCGCCGGCGATCTCCTTCTTGAGGCCGGCGATGACCTGGCGCGAATAGGCGAGCGAGAACTCCTCGTAGGCCGCGTGGCTCAGTTGGCCGCCCCAGGTGTCGAAGATCATCACCACCTGCACGCCGGCTTCGATCTGTGCATTGAGGTAGTCGGTGACCGCGCGCGCGTTGACCTCCAGGACGCGGTGCAGCAACTCCGGCCGCGCGTAGAGCATGGTCTTCAGCGCGCGCCAGTCGTCGCTGCCGGAACCTTCCACCATGTAGCAGGCGAGGGTGAACGGGCTTCCCGAAAAGCCGATCAGCGGCACTTTGCCCGCGAGCGCCCTGCGAATCTCGCGCACCGCGTCGAGCACATAGCGCAGCCGGTCCGCGGGGTCAGGCGGGGCGAGGGCGCGGATCGCCGCCTCGTCGCGCAGCGGCCGCTCGAAGCGCGGGCCTTCGCCCTCCGCGAAGTACAAGCCCAGCCCCATCGCGTCGGGCACCGTCAGGATGTCGGAAAAAAGGATCGCGGCATCGAGCGGAAAGCGCTCCAGAGGTTGCAGGGTCACCTCAGTGGCGAACGCCGGCGACTTGGCGAGGGCGAGAAAGCTGCCCGCGCGCGCGCGCGTCGCGTTGTATTCGGGCAGGTAGCGCCCGGCCTGGCGCATCAGCCAGACCGGGGTATGGCTGGTGGTCTCGCGCGCCAGGGCGCGCAGCAGGCTGTCGTTGCTCAAAGCAGCTTCCCGGTGATGTGCCGCCACTCGGCGTCGCTCACCGGTGTGATCGAGAGCCGGTTGCCCGGGCGCAGCGTCAGCATTTTCGCCAGCGGCTTGTGCGCCTTCAGTTCCGCGATCGGCACCAGGCGGGTTTTCTTCAGCGCGCGCACCTCCACCAGCACCCAGCGCGGCGCCGCGCGCTTCGACTTGGCGTCGTAGTAATCGCTCTGGCGGTCGAACTGCGAGGGATCCGTGCGGCTGGGCGACGCCACTTCGGCGAGGCCCGCGATGCCCGGCTCATCGCAGCTCGAGTGGTAGAACAACACGCCGTCGCCGACGCGCATCGCGTCCCGCATGTAGTTTCGCGCTTGGTAGTTGCGCACGCCGGTCCAGGGTGTGATACGCCCGCGTGCGGCGAGCGCGTCGTCGATCGAGCACTCGTCGGGCTCGGATTTCATCAGCCAGAACTGCATAGGTGGAGTCCCCCGCGCATGCCGGTGGGCTCTGCTCCCGAACCCTGTGCTTAATCAGGGTGGTCGCTTGCCGGTCACCTCAGGTTCGTCCGGCACCCGAAGGAGGGACGATCGCAACAGTGACGCTGGGTCTGCAACCCAAGGAAGCTATCGGTTCGGAAAATTAGAGCCCGGTCGAACACAGCAGGGAACGTCGGAGCAAAGACTAGAACAACTTCTCCTGCTTGGCGAGAGCCGCTTCCAGCTTCGCCTCGATGCCGCCGATTCTACGCCGGGCCTCGCCGAGGTCAAAGCCCTCGCCCAGGCGCATCGACAGCAGTTCGTGCGCGAGATTGAGCGCCGCCATGACGGCAATGCGCTCGGTACCCGCGACCTTGCCGGCTTTCTTGATCGCGCCCATCTTTCCTTCGAGATAGGCGACCGCCTGCAGCAGGGCCTCGCGCTCGCTGTCCTCGCAGGCGACGCGGTAACTGCGGCCCAATAGATTGACTTCGATGGTCTTGGCGCCGTCCGCCGGACGCCCTTCGTTGGCGTTCACTCGGGCAGGCGCGACAGCAGCTGCTCGACTTTGCTGCGGGCGCCCTCGATCTTGTCGTTCAGGCGCTTGGCGTCATTGCGGGCGGTCGCCAGCTCCTGGCGCAGCGAGATATTCTCCGCGCGCAGGCGCTCGCACAGTCCGACGAACTGGGCGACCTTGGATTCGAGCGAGTTGAACTCCGCCTCCACGCGGCACACTATGTTTCAAAACCGCCACTGCGTCAAGAAATAAGGGGCGGTTCTGAATGTGGTTCCTCAGAAGGTGTCAGCGGGCCCGCTTGGCCCGAACCTGCTCGAGAATGCCGCATAACGCCTCCGCGCCCTCCAGCAACCGGGGGGTGTGCTGCTGCAGGAGTTCGGGCCGGATGGCGTAGAGGTTGTCGCCCCGCGATGCGGCCAGCGTCGCAAAGGCACGCCAATCCTCCAGCCAGGCCGGCCGGCCGCCGTCGGCGCCACTTGCCACAATGGCCTCGGGGTCGGCGCGCAGCACCAGTTCGCGGTCGATCTCGGGCGCAAGCCCGGGCAGCCCCGCCATCACGTTCTCGCCGCCGCACAGGCGTATCGCCTTGCTGATCACGTGATCGCCGTTCACCGTGATCAGCGGCTTGTTCCACACCTGGTAGAAGACCCGCACGCGCGGTTTCGCGGCGTAGCTGCGCTCGATGCGCGCGGCGCGTGCGCGGAACGCCCGGGACGCAGCCCTGGCCGCGGCCTCGGTGCCCGCCAGGCGCCCCAGCGTCTCTAGCGTGCGCGCAATGTCCTCCAGCTCGCGCGGCTCGGAACGGAACACCGCGATGCCCAGTGCGGCGATGCGCTCCACGGCCGCGGCGCTGCCGGCGTTCGGCCACGCGACGACCAGGTCGGGCCGCAGCGCGATCAGCGCTTCGAGGTCGATCTGGGCCGCGCTGCCCACGCGCGGGAGGCGCTTCGCCTCCGGAGGGTAGTCGCTGTACTGGAGCGCGCCGACCAGCCGTGAGCCGGCACCGGCGGCGTACATCAGTTCGGTCAGATGGGGCGCCAGACTGACCACGCGCCGGGCGGGCACCGCGAGCACCACTTGCGTGCCGTAGTCGTCCGTGACGCGCACCTCCGCGTTGACGGAGCCGGCGGCAAACATCAAGACGATGAACATTGCGCGGGCCACGCGGCTTTGTATAATCATTCCGTAGTCAGCTGCAAGGTGTCTTCGCGAAGATTCGCTTCGCGAGGATGAAACGGGAAACAGGTGCGTGGCCCGCTTTTTATCTCTCGGGCTGCAATTCCTGTACTGCCCCCGCAACGGTAAGCGAGGGGGTGTGCCTCCCAGCCACTGTGGAAGTTTGTTCCACGGGAAGGCGGCATGCCCGGCGCGTTGTCCAGCGCCCACTCGCGAGTCCGGAGACCGGCCTTGCGGTTCACGTCAACCGCTTTGCGGCGTCGGGGATGACGCCAGGGAGGGTTTCATCATGCGCATTGCAGCAATCGCGATGCTCGCCGCGCTCGCGCCGGCGGCGCTCGCACAGTCGGGTTCCAGCAACGACGCAGTCGTCGTCACGGCCACGCGCTTTCAGGATTCCAGGCGCGACCTGCCGGTCGGCGTCACGGTGATCACGTCGGGCGACATCAGGCAGGCCGCGACCGCCAATCTGCCGGAGATCCTGGCGCAATTCGGCCTGGTCCACATCCGCGACAACGCCGGTACGCCGAACCAGCAGGTCGACTTGCGCGGCTTCGGCATCACGGGGGACCAGAACACCGTGATTCTCGTGGACGGCTTGCGCGTCTCGGAGAATGAGCTGGTGCCCGCACAGCTGAGCGCGATACCACTGGAAAGCATCGCGCGTATCGAGATCGTCCGCGGCAGCGGCGCCGTGCAGTACGGCGGCGGCGCGACCGGCGGGGCCATCAACATCATCACGCGGCGCCGCGAAGCCGGCACCGTGCGCGGCTACACGGTCGGCCGTGCCGGCGGGTATGGCACGAACGAGGGCCGCGCGGGCTACGCCCGCATGGGCGAAGCGCTCGGCTTCTCGCTCGACGTCTCGAAGGAGAACACGGAAGGTTACCGCCGCAACAACCGCTTCCGGCAGACGAACATCGCCGGCACTCTCGAAGCGCGTCCGGAAGGGGGCAGGGCGTACTTGCGCTTTGCTCTTGGCGATCAGCTGCTGCAACTTCCCGGCGCACTTACCGAGGCGCAGATCGCTGCCGACCCGAGGCAAACCAGCAGCCCCGGCAATGACAGTGACCGCAAGGATGGCACTCTGACGTTGGGTGGCGTGATGAACACGGGCCGCCACGAGTTCGCCGCGGACTTCTCCTACCGGGACAAGCATGCGACGGCGTTTTTCCTGCCCGCGTTCTTTGTCGATACGCGTGTCGATCTGAAATCGTTCGCGCCGCGTGCGAAGCTGCGATTCGACTCGTTCGGGCGCGAGCACGACGTGTCCTTCGGACTCGACTGGGAGCAGTGGGACTACAACAGCCGCAGCGCATCCAGCCCGTCCACCCTGGGCACGCCGTTCTCGCGCCGCGTCGGCGAGCAGACCAACCGGGCGCTCTACGCGCAGGCCAACCTGTGGGTCGCCGAGCGCACGCGCTTCGTGCTGGGCGGCCGGTCGCAGCGCACCCGTGAGCAGCTGGCGGAGCAGGTGTTCCCGACCGACGACCGGCGAGCAGAGCATTCACTGGACGCGTATGAAGTCGCGGTGCGCCAGGGGCTCGGTACCGGCTGGTCGGCGTATGCCAAATCCGGCACCAGCTTCCGGGTGGCCAGCTTCGACGAGAACGCGTGCTTCTTCCCGCCTTGCGCGGTAACGCTGCTCAATCCGCAGAAGGCGCGCGCCGGCGAATTCGGGCTGGAGTACGAACGCGGCGGGCGCCGCGGGCGCGCCGCGCTGTACGACATGCGCCTGGAGGACGAGATTTACTTCAGCCCCTTGCAGGGCGCCAACGTCAATCTACCGCCCACGAGACGCCGCGGCGTTGAGTTCGAGGGCGGCTGGCGCGCCACCCCGGCGCTGGAATTGCGCGTTGCCCTTGGGCTTGTAGAGGCCACGTTCCGCGCCACCGGCAAAGATGTGCCGCTAGTTCCGCAAGCGATCGCCACGGCCGGCGCCCACTGGTCCTTCGCCACGCGCAGCGGGCTGCACGTCAATTTGCGCTACGTCGGCCAGCAGCGCTACGACAACGACGAGGCCAACACCTTTGCGCGCCGCCAGCCCGCCTACGGCCTGGTGGACGCGAAGCTCGAGCACAGGGTGGGCCGCGTCGATCTGGGGCTTGAGGTGCGCAATCTCCTCGACAAGAGCTACTACAGCTACGGGGCGGTGAATTTCCTCGGCACCGGTTTTTCCGCCTATCCCACGCCCGGGCGGGCGACCTACGTGTCGCTCGCCTACCGGTTCGACTAAGGCGCGCTTCTTTTTTCGGTGACGGCGGGGTAGATTGGCGCG
>JANMSV010000145.1:0-39291 GCA_031389685.1 Betaproteobacteria bacterium | reverse complement strand
CCACGCCACGACCATCAAGGCCGCCAAGCGGATGGTTGAGAAGGAGCGGCCAGAGGTTTGGGATATTCTGGAAGAGGTTATCCGCGAACATCCGGTGATGCTCAACCGGGCGCCGACCCTGCACCGCCTCGGCATCCAGGCCTTCGAGCCGGTGTTGATCGAGGGCAAGGCGATCCAGCTGCATCCGCTGGTGTGCGCGGCGTTCAACGCCGACTTCGATGGCGACCAGATGGCGGTGCATGTGCCGCTGTCGCTCGAAGCGCAGATGGAGGCGCGCACGCTGATGCTGGCGTCGAACAACGTGCTCTCGCCCGCCAACGGCGAGCCGATCATCGTCCCATCGCAGGACATCGTGCTGGGCCTGTACTACGCCACGCGCGAGCGCATCGGTGCCAAGGGCGAGGGCATGAGCTTTTCCGACCTGGCCGAGGTGTCGCGCGCCTATGAATCGCGCAATGTGGAAGTGAACGCCAAGGCCTGGGTGCGCATCAAGGAGCAGGACCTTACGCCCGAAGGCGACAAGGTTGATCGCATGAAGCGCTACGAGACCACGGTCGGCCGCGCGCTGCTGTCGGAGATCCTGCCCGCGGGCCTGTCATTCGAACTGCTGAACAAGCCGCTGAAGAAAAAGGAAATTTCCAAGCTCATCAACATCGGCTTCCGGCGCTGCGGCCTGCGCGAGACGGTGATCTTCGCCGACAAGCTGATGCAGGCGGGCTTCACCATGGCCACGCGCGGGGGCATCTCGTTCGGCGTGAACGACATGCGCATCCCCACCGCCAAGCAGGAACTGATCGCGGCGGCCGAGACCGAGGTGAAGGAGATCGAGTCGCAGTACACCTCCGGCCTGGTCACCGTCGGCGAGCGCTACAACAAGGTGGTCGACATCTGGTCGCGCTGCGGCGAGCAGGTCGGCAAGGTGATGATGGAACAGCTCGGCACCGAGGAGGTGATCGACCGCCACGGCAAGAAGGTGCGCCAGGAGGCGTTCAACTCCATCTACATGATGGCCGACTCGGGCGCGCGCGGTTCCGCCGCCCAGATCCGCCAGCTCGCCGGCATGCGCGGACTGATGGCCAAGCCCGACGGCTCGATCATCGAGACGCCGATCACGGCCAACTTCCGCGAAGGCCTGAATGTCCTGCAGTACTTCATCTCCACGCACGGCGCCAGGAAGGGCCTGGCCGACACCGCGCTGAAGACCGCCAATTCAGGTTACCTCACGCGGCGCCTAGTCGACGTAACGCAGGACCTGGTGGTGACGGAAGACGATTGCGGCACGCAAAACGGCATTCCCATGCGCGCGCTGGTCGAGGGCGGAGAGGTGGTCGAGGCATTGCGCGAGCGCATCCTCGGGCGCGTGCTGGCTGTCGACCTGATCAACCCTGAAACGCAGGACGTCCTGTACGCGGCGGGCTCGCTGGTGGACGAGGACGCGCTCGACGCCATCGACAACGTCGGCATAGACGAGGTCAAGGTGCGCACCCCTCTCACCTGCGACACGCGCTGGGGCGTGTGCGCCAGCTGTTACGGCCGCGACCTGGGCCGAGGCTCGATGGTCAACGTGGGCGAGGCGATCGGCGTGATCGCCGCGCAGTCGATCGGCGAGCCGGGCACGCAGCTGACGATGCGGACTTTCCACATCGGCGGCGCCGCGAGCCGTACCGCGGTGCAAAGCCACATTGAAGCGAAGTCCGCCGGCACGGTGCGCTTCTCTCCGACCATGCGCTACGTGTCGAACGCCAAGGGCGACAAGGTGGTGATCTCGCGCTCGGGCGAGGTGACCGTCGTGGACGACAACAACCGCGAACGCGAGCGCCACAAGGTGCCCTACGGCGCGATGCTGCAGGTGGCCGACGGCGACACCATCCGGGCGGGCAAGACGATCGCCGCCTGGGATCCGCACCACCGGCCCATCATCACCGAATACGCCGGCGCGGTGAAGTTCGAGTACGTCGAGGAAGGCGTGACCGTGGCCAAGCAGATCGACGACGTGACCGGCCTGTCGACGCTGGTGGTGATCGACCCCAAGCGTCGCGGCAGCGCGGCGGCGAAGGGCGTGCGTCCGTCGGTCAAGCTGCAGAACGAAGCGGGCGACGAGGTGCGCATCGCCGGCACCGACCACGCTGTGAACATCAGCTTCCCGGTGGGGGCGGTGATCGCGGTGCGCGACAACCAGCAGGTGCAGGTGGGCGAAGTGCTGGCGCGCATCCCGCAGGAGACCTCGAAGACGCGCGACATCACCGGCGGTCTGCCGCGCGTGGCCGAGCTGTTCGAGGCGCGCGCGCCCAAGGACAAGGCGATCCTCGCCGAGTACACGGGTACTGTCTCGTTCGGCAAGGACACCAAGGGCAAGCAGCGCCTGGTGATCACCGATCTGGAGGGCACGCAGCACGAGGAGCTGATCCCGAAGGACAAGCACGTGCTGGTGCATGATGGCCAGGTGGTGAACAAGGGCGAAATGATCGTCGACGGCTCGGTGGATCCGCATGACCTGCTGCGCCTGCTGGGCGTCGAAGCGCTGGCGCGCTACATCATCGATGAGGTGCAGGACGTGTATCGCCTGCAGGGCGTGAAGATCAACGACAAGCACATCGAAGTGATCGTGCGCCAGATGCTGCGCCGCGTGCAGATCGAGGATCCGGGCGAGACCTCCTTCATCCAGGGCGAGCAGGTGGAGCGCGCCGATTTGCTGGAAGAGAACGAGAAGGCCGAAAAGGAAGGCAAGAAGCCGGCGGTGTTCTCCTACATGCTGCTCGGCTTCACCAAGGCTTCACTGTCGACCGATTCGTTCATTTCGGCGGCCTCGTTCCAGGAGACCACGCGCGTACTGACCGAAGCCGCGATCATGGGCAAGCGCGACCCTTTGCGCGGCCTGAAGGAAAACGTGATCGTCGGGCGCCTGATCCCGGCGGGCACCGGCATGGCCTTTCACAAGATCCGCAGGGACCAGGCCGCCGAACCCCCGTTAATGGAAATGCCGGTGGTGGAAGAGGCGCCGGCGGCGACGGAGGCCGCTGCCGCTGCCGCAGGCGGCAGCTGAGCGCAGCGTTTCGCGCGTGCGGGAAAAGGCCGCCGTCAGGCGGCCTTTTTTTGTTCCGATCATCGCGGCAAAGAGGCGCTCGAAGGCGCCCTGGGAAATAGTCGGCGAACAGCCGCTATTTCTGTACGGCGGGGACGAATTTCTGGGTCACCGAGTCGTTCCGCTCCAACTGTTCCCTGCCAAGGCTGAGCTTCATGCTGTCGTTGGTCAGCCAGCGCTCCAGGAACTGGAAGTAATTGGGGCTACCGAGCACGCCGCTGGTTCCGCCCGGCCAGATCGACTCCGCGCGCATTGCGTCGGACCGCGCCTCGACGACAGTGCGGTGCGTTGGACCGTCGCGGAACATGAACTCGTCCGGTACATCGGCGCGCGCACTGTGGGACGAAGCATCGACAGTCTGGAAGCCGCCGTCGGTGGGGATGCCGCGCAGCCCGGGAATCGGCTGCGGGAAGGCGCCGCCTGCCGGCGGGATGTTGAACGGTCCGCCAAGCGGATGCTCGAACACGATCCGGTGCAGGCGACCCCAGCGATAGTCGTTTTGATTCGCCGATCCGCCGAAGGCAGGAGCGAAGGCGGGACTGCCGAGAAGATCGAGTCCTGCCCGCAAGCTCGTGAGAATCACGAAATCGCGGCGGTCGGCAGCCTGGGCGATTCCGGAAACCGCGAAGAAGTCGATCCCGGAAGCCCCTTTGCCGCCGTTGGTTGTAAAGTTGTCGAGCAGATTGCGCAAGGCGGCGAGGCTGTCTTGGTCGTCGGGTGAAGGCAGTCCCATCGGGGCGAGCAGACCGTCGATCACGCTGGAGATCATGCGGGAGCGCCAGGCGGAATAGATCGAGGCAGCGATGCTCGCCTGGATCTCGGCGGTGGAAGGCGCCGCGAGCTCGCCCGGCTTGTCGGTGGCGTCGTACCCTTGGGCGATCCCGGTCGGCGTGGAACCGTTCCACTTGCGCAGGCGACCAACCGCCTCGGCCACCCCCGCGTCGGCCGCGAGGGCACGCAGTTGCGCGGTGGCGACCGGGTCGGACGACGCTCGATCGAACGCTCGAACGATGTACGGCGTGAGTACCTCCGCATCGCGCAGGATCACGTCGGCCTGAATCGCCTGCATTTCCTTGAAGGACACGCGACGCTTGCCTGTTTCCAGCAGCTCGCGCAGCCTCTGGTCGATGCGCGCGGCGCGAAATCCCCGATTCCACGAATACGCGAGGTAATAGAGTCCGCCCCCGGGGCGCAGCTGGTTGATCGGATCGTTGTCCCGCGTGACGCCCGCGGGATCGTTGTTGCCATTGACGAAATAGCCCGCCCGGGGATTCACGGTCTGAGGCATCTCGTCGAAAGGCAGTATCTCGCGCGGTGTCGCCTGGTTTCGCTGCGGATTGAGCAGCGGCAACCACTCGTTTCCGCCCTGGCCGTTGCGCACGAACCATGGCGGCACGCCGGCCACCGTCATAGCCTGCAAATCTTCGCGCAACGGTATTTCGCCGGTGGTGAAGTAGGCGATGTTGCCCTCGTCGTCGGCATATACGAAGTTCTGCGAGCCGAAATCGAAGCGCTGCAGCGCGGCCTTGAAGTCACGGAGGTTGCGCGCGCGGTTGATCATGAGAAATGCCTCGGCCTCCTGGGTGGGCCCAAAGCCCACGTATTGCACGCTCAACGCCGCGCCGGTCGCGGGATTGAAGGAGATGATCGGGCCGCCGTCGCGGCGCGGCATCACCAGCGTGGCAGCCGGGACGCTGCCGCCGGCCGGGATCACGACAAGGTTGCCGCCCACGTTTGCGCGAAAGGTTTCGGGGATCGGGATCAGCGGCTCGGGTACGCCCTTGAAAAGCGTCGAAAAGCCACTCGGGGAGCTGGGATCCGGGATCACCTGCTCACTGAAGGTGTCGGTCACGTCCACCAGATTGTTGGTCGATCCCCAGGCGATGCGCCGGTTGTAGCCGTGAATGATGCCGACCACGCCGGGAAAGGTGCTGCCGAACACCGGCTCGTCATCGAGTTCCAGTCCCATCGGAAAGAAAGTCGAGGGTACGCCGAGCGTCAGGTGCGGATCGTTCGCGATCAGCGGACGGCCATGCTGCGTGAGCGCGCCGGATACTGCCCAGAGGTTCGAACTGCCGCGCGCCTCGCGCTGAAGAATGCCGCGGAACACTGGTATGTCGCGCACGCGGTCTAGGTAATCGCGCATCTGATCGATCGCGTGATCGCCATGGCTCGCTTCGCGCGCCCGCTCCATGCCGCGCTGTTCCTTGTCATGTTTCGGGGTGTGCGGCGTGACGAGAGCTGCATCGGGCACGGTGGCGTTCGGCTCGAATCCGGCAGAGCGCCAAAGGTCCTGGGAGAACAACTTCACGCCGTCGAAGCCGACGACGCTACCCGCCTGGTCGTAGGATCGCAGCGCTACCGTGCGCGCGATGTCGAGCTCGAAGGACAGGGAAAAGGCGATCAGCTTGCCGATCACGACGCTGTCCACTGCCGCCCACGCCGCAACCTGCGTCAGCGCGAGCGCCTGGTATTCCGGTGGCAGGGAGCTTTGCGCCTGCAGCCACGCATTCACGCCTTTCGCATAGGCGTCGAGCGCGGCGCGGGTCCGCGCGGAGGCGGCATCGTAGGAGCGCTGCGCGGCGCGCCGCAAACCGATGGTGCGCAACTGGACATCACTGGCAAGCGCCGCCGTGCCGAGCAGTTCCGCGAGCGTGCCGCTCGCCAGCCGCCGGTTGTAGTCCATTTGGAACAGGCGCTCGCGCGCGTGCACCCACCCTTGCAGGAAATACAGGTCATGTTCATTCCTGGCGCGGACATGCGAGATGCCCTCGCCATCCACGCTGATCGTCGCGGTCTCGCGCAGGTCGGCGAGGCGCTGGGGCGACGCAGCCAGGCAGAGGGCGGTGAATTGCAGCGACAGGAATACGCCTAGCGTCAGGCGCAATGCGAGCGTTCGAATCATGGCGATCCTCCTTGCGGATCTCTGCTGGGTGCAGCGTCGCGAAAGTGTGGCGTGCGGCGCACGCCACCGCTATCCCATGTTCATGTGAGTTGCTGCGATTCCCCTCCTCCGGGGACGCCTTCTGTCAAAGGCTCAGTCGACGCTACGCCCGGCCTCAGGGGATGTCAATCAGCGCATTATTCTTGTCAGACCCTGAACAGCGCGCGCTGGTCGCGCCGGAAGACGATCGGCTGCGCGAGCGGGTCGGCGAGCGGGCGTCCCAGGCTGATGCGCCCGCTGCCGTGCAGCACCGTTTCTCCGCGTAGCACCCGCGCCTCGCCCGGCATGCCGTCAATCGCCACATAAGTGCCGTTGGCACTGCGGTCGATCAGCTTGAAGCGCATCGTGTCCACCTCTGCAACGGCGTGGACGCGTGAAGCGAACTCGTCCGCCACCACCACGGCGCTGTCCGGATCGCGCCCGAAGGTCAGGTCGCGCGCGGCGCCATCGCCCAGCTCGCGGAACAGGCGCGTGCTGTCCGAAAGATCGGTGAAGGCGATGGCATGGTCGCGGGTTTCTCGCACCCAGCGCTCGGACCTTGCCACGGCGAAATCATACAGCGGCGCCCGACGCCGCCATGTGAACTGTTGCGCATATAATGGCCGCCATGGGCAAGCTCGAAGAACTGGGCAGCGCTTCTTCCGTGGATCGCGTGGCGCGCGTCGATCTCGCCGCGGCGTTCCGGCTCGCGGTGCGCATGGACCTGCACGAGGGTGTGTGCAACCACTTCACGCTCATGCTGACCGACGGCAAGCGCTTCCTGCTCAATGCCTATGGCCTGCACTGGAGCGAAGTGACGTCGTCGAACCTGCTCGCATTGGACGTGAGCGGCAACGTGCTCGAGGGCGAAGGCGAGGCGGAGAGAACCGCCTTCTACATCCATTCGCGCATCCACCTCGCCAATCCGAAGGCGGCGTGCGTGCTGCACACGCATATGCCCTACGCCACCGCGCTCACGCTCACCGATCCGGGCCGTCTGGAGATGGTCGAGCAGAACGCCTTGCGCTTTGCCGACGACATCGCCTATGACGACGTCTACAACGGCCTGGTGGTGGACGACGCCGAAGGCGACCGGCTGGCGCGCGTGCTCGGCACGAAGCGCGTGCTGTTTCTCGCCAACCACGGCGTGATCGTGGCCGGCCCCACGGTCGCCGAGGCCTACGACCTGCTGTACTACCTGGAGCGCGCCTGCCGGCTGCAGGTGCTGGCACGCGCCACCGGCCTGCCGTTCAGGAAGGTGCGCCCGGAGGTAGTGCGCGAGACCTACCGCATGATCCTCGCCGACACGCCCAAGTATGCGGCCGCGCATTTTGCTGCGCTCAAGCGCATCCTCGACCGCGAAGAGTCCGACTACGCCCGCTGAGGTGGAAGTCCGCGACGCCGCGCAGGGCGACATCACTGCGCTCCACGCCATCTATGCGCACCACGTGCTGCACGGCCTCGCCTCTTTCGAGGAGGTAGCGCCAGACGCCGCGGAGATGCGCCGCCGCTACCAGGACGTTGCCGGACGGGGACTGCCTTTTCTCGTCGCCGCGGAAGGCCCCGCCGTCATCGGATTCGGCTACTGCGCGCCTTATCGGGCGCGCTCGGCCTATCGCTATGCGCTCGAGGACTCGGTGTATGTGAAGGATGGCCATCTCGGCAAGGGGATCGGCAACCGCCTGCTCGCCGAGCTGATCGTGCGGTGCGAGCGCCTCGGCTACCGCCAGGTGATCGCGGTGATCGGCGACAGCGCCAACGCGACCTCTATCGCCCTGCACGCCCGGCACGGGTTCCTGCGCGTCGGCACCTTGCGCTCCACCGGCTACAAGTTCGGCCGTTGGGTCGACAGCGTGCTGATGCAGCGCCCGCTAGGCAGCGGGGACGGGACCCCCCCGGCTACTTGAGCAGCAGGGCGGCCCCGCTGCCCACCAGCAGCGCGGCGACGATGCGCTCGAACCGCGCCTGGTCGAGGCGCGCGTGCCAATGGTCGCCGGCCAGCATGGCGAGCGCCATCACCGGTGCGAACAACAGGAGCGCGGCGATCGCCCGGCGGTCGTAGAAGCCCAGGCTGCCGTAGCCGCCGGCGCGCACCAATCCCAGGCACAGCAGCACCGAGGAGATGCTGGCGCGGAAGCGCCGCTTGTCGAGCGCGAGCGCGCGCAGGTAGATGGCGTAGAAGGGGCCGGCCATGCCGCCGAACAGCGTCGCCACCAGCCCGCCGGCGCCGCCCGCGGCGGCGGCCAGGAATCGCGGCGGCAGCTTTGTGGTGGGCGCACGCGGCAAGAAGGACCACAGGCCATAGGCGATGATGAACGCGGCGAAGGCCTTGAGCAGCAGCGCGTGGTCGAGCGAGGCGAACAGCCACAGGCCGAGCGCGAGTCCGATCGCGGAGGGCAGCGCCAATGCGCGCACGGCGCGCCAGTCCACGTGGCGGAACTCCTGCACCGACTGGCCGAGGGAGGCGACGATGCCGAGGGTCGTGACCACCGGGATGACGACGGTCAGCGGCAACACCAGGGCGAGGAGCGGGATCGCGACCACGCCGGCGCCGAACCCGGTGGCGCCGCGCAGCGCATAGCCGGCGAACACCACGAGCAGGCAAAATGCGAACGCCCACGGGCTGGCCAGTCCGGAGAGCGTCTCCAGCAGGGCGCTAAGCACCGATGGTGACGACGACCTTGCCCTTCGCCTTGCGCGAGGCGAGCAGGTTCATGGCGTCGGCGGCCTGCTCCAGAGGGAATCTGGCCGAAACGTGCGGCTTCAATTTGCCTTCCTGGTACCAGCGCGCGAGCTGGCGCGCGCTCTCGGCGAAGGCCTGCGGCTCGCGCCGCGTGTAGTCGCCCCAGAACACTCCGACCACGGACGCGCCCTTGAGCAGCGCAAGATTGAGCGGCAGCTTCGGGATCTCGCCCGCGGCAAAGCCGATCACCAGGTGCCGCCCGCGCCAGGCAATGGAGCGGAACGCCGGCTCTGCATAGGGGCCGCCGACGGGGTCGTAGATCACGTCCACGCCCTTGCCGCCGGTGAGTGCCTTGATGCGCTCGCGCAGGTCTTCGGCGGAGTAATTGATGGTTTCATCCGCGCCGTGCTGGCGGCATACCTCGAGCTTCTCGTCGCTCGAGGCGCAGGCGATGACGTGCGCGCCGAGCGCCTTGCCGACTTCGATGGCGGCGACGCCGACGCCCCCGGCGGCACCCAGCACCAGCAGGCTCTCGCCGGCCTTGAGCTGCCCGCGGTCGCGCAGCGCGTGGTCGGTGGTGCCGTAGGTGAGGATGAAGGACGCCCCCGCCTCGTAGCTCATGCCCTCGGGCAACGGCAGCAGGCGCGCCGCTTCCGTTTTCACCTCCTCGGCGAACGCGCCAAACGTAGTGAAGGCGATCACCTTGTCGCCGGGCTTGACGTTGGTGACGCCGGCGCCGACTTCCTTCACCACGCCGGAGAGCTCGCTGCCGGGCGAGAACGGCAGCGGTGGCTTGAACTGGTACTTGTTCTGGATGATGAGCACGTCGGGAAAGTTGACGCTCGCAGCCTTGATGCTGACCACCACCTCGCCGGCGCCGGCCCTCGGCGAGGGCACATCCTCGAGCACCAGCGATTCGGGCGGGCCGAATTGCTTGCACAGCAGGGCTTTCAAGCGGATCTCATTCGCCAGCTACGAGGAACGGGAGGCAAGTCCGCCGTCGATCGAGACGATGCAGCCGGTGGTATAGGCGGAGCGCTCCGAGGCCAGGAACGCCACCATCCAGGCGATTTCCTCCGGTGTCGCAGGGCGTCCGAAGGACATGCCGGCGAACAACTCCGGGTAGCGCTCCGGGTCGCCGAACTTGGCCTCCGCCCGCTGCCGGAACAGGCTTTTCAGCCGGTCGGTGGCCACCGGTCCCGGGTTGATGCCGACGACGCGAATGCCGTCGGCGTGGGAAGCGCCGCCGAGCGTGCGGGTGAACGCCATCAGGCCGGCGTTGGCCGTACTGCCAGCGATGTAGCTCGCATCGAGCTTCTCGCCCGCGTTGCCCAGCACGTTGACGATCACGCCCGCCTTGCGTACTTTCATGCGCGCGTAGACTTGGCGCGTGAGATTGATGTAGCCGAACACCTTCAGGTCCCAGGCGCGGCGCCAGGTGTCCTCGTCCACGCGCAGCAGGTCGCCGCCCGGGATGGCGCCCGCGTTGTTCACCAGGATATCGAGCTCGCCCGCCCAGGAGGCCAGCACCTCGGCGGCGCCGCGCTGCGACAGGTCGGTGGCCCGGAACTTGTGGCGGCTCGCTGCGGGCGGATTGCGCGCGGCGATCATCACCTCGCAGCCCTCGTCGGCGAGCGCGCAGGCGCTCGCCCAGCCGATGCCTTTCGAACCGCCGGTCACCAGCGCACGTTTGCCCTTAAGATTGAGTTCCATCGTCTGACAGTCTACCAACATGGCCCACATCACCACCAACGACGGCGTGAAACTGCAATACGAGGAAGCGGGCGCAGGTACGCCGATCGTCTTCGTGCACGAATTTGCCGGGGACCTGCGCAGCTGGGAACCGCAGTTCGCGCACTTCTCGCGCCGCTACCGCTGCATCGCCTACAACGCGCGCGGCTATCCGCCCTCCGACGTTCCCGAGAGCATGGAGCGCTACTCGCAGGAACTCGCCCGAGACGACGTTCTCGCCGTCATGGATGGACTCAAGATGCAGCGCGCCTACGTCGTCGGCCTGTCGATGGGCGGCTTCGCTTCGCTGCATTTCGGCATGAAGTACAGCGCGCGCGCGCTCGGGCTGGTGGTCGCGGGTTGCGGCTACGGCGCGCATCCCGATCAGCGCGAGGAGTTCCAGCGATCCGCGCGCGCCAACGCCAAGCTGATGCTCAAGGAAGGTATGGCGAAGTTCGCCGCCACCTACGGCCACAATGCCTCGCGGCTGCAGCTGCGGGACAAGGATCCGCGCGGCTTTGCGCTCTACATAAAGTACCTGGCGGAGCATTCGGCGCAGGGCTCCGCGAACACCATGCTGGGCTACCAGGCGCGCCGGCCCTCGCTGTACGACCTCAAGAAGGAGCTGGCGGGCATCACCGCACCGACGCTCGTGGTCGCGGGCGACGAGGACGACGCCACGCTCGAACCAGGGCTGCTCATGAAGCGCACCATCCCCAACATGGGGTTCGTGGTGCTGCCGCGCAGCGGCCACGCGCTCAACCTGGAGGATCCGGCGCTGTTCAACCGCATCGTCGAGGATTTCTTCCACCAGGTGGAAAGCGGGCGCTGGGCATGAACGCCGGAAAACTGACCGTGGAGAAGCGCGGCGCCGTGGGCTGGATCGTGTTTGACCAGCCGGCGAAGAAGAACGCCATCAACGACGCCATGTGGCGCGGCATTCCGGAGGCCATGGCGCGCTTCGACACCGACGTCGAGGTGCGCTGCGTGGCCTTTCGCGGCGCGGGCACCGAGGCCTTCGCCGCCGGCGCCGACATCTCGGAGTTCGAGAAGATTCGCGCGCATCGGGCCGCCGTGGGCGATTACGATGGCCTGCTCGACCGCGTGCTGCATTCGATCCAGGATTCGCGCAAGCCCTCGGTGGCGCTGATTCACGGCTTCTGCATGGGCGGCGGCCTCGAAGTCGCGCTCGCCTGCGACTTGCGCTATTGCGGATCTTCGGCGCAGTTCGGCATCCCAGCGGCGAAACTCGGCCTTGCCTACAACGTCGAAGGCCACAAGCGCCTGTTGGAGACGGTGGGCCACGCGCGGGCGCGCGAGATCATGTTCCTCGGCCGGCGCTATCCCGCCACGGAAGCGCTGGCGATGGGGCTGGTGCATCGCGTTCTGCCGGACTCCGGGCTCGAGGCCTACGTGGAGGATGTGATCGCGACACTCGTCGAGAACGCGCCGCTCAGCATCGCCAACTCCAAGACCATCCTCGAGGAGTACGCGAAGTCCGACGGCCCGGCCGAGCAGGAGCTCATGCGCGCGGCGATCGAGCGCTGCGCGAAGAGCGAGGACTACGAGGAAGGGCGGCGCGCGTTCATGGACAAGCGCAAGCCGCGGTTCAGGGGACGATGACCATGAGGATAAAGGCCATCCGCGTGCGCGCGGTGGCGGCGCCGATGAAGCGGCCGCTCGCCACCAGTACCGGCGCGCTCACCGTGACGGCACTTCTGCTTGTCGACCTGCAGACCGACAGCGGCATCGTCGGGCGCTCCTACCTGTTCGGCATCGGCCGGCACAATCTCAAACCGATCGCGGCGCTGGTGGAGGCCATGTCGGAAATGCTCGCGGGCGACGCGGTGGCGCCGTTCGACCTCGAGGCGAAGCTCAGGAAACGCTACACGCTGCTCGGGGTGCATAACATCGTTCTGTTCGCGATGTCGGGGATCGACATGGCCGCCTGGGACGCGCTGGGTCAGGGGCACAAGCTGCCGCTGGTACGGCTGCTGGGCGGAACGCCGCGCCCGGTGCGCGCCTACAACTCCAATGGACTCGGCATCATGCCGTTGAGGCCCTTGGTGAAGGAGGCGGTTGAGCTGGTGGAAGAAGGCTTTGGCGCCGTCAAGCTGCGCCTGGGCCGTGCCGATGCGCGCGACGACCTGGACGCATTGCGCGCGGTGAAGAAGGCGATCGGGCAAAAGATCACGCTGATGGTGGATTTCAACCAGGGCCTCACGGTGGCGCAGGCGATCCAGCGCGGGCGCATGATCGACGAGGAGGGCGGCGTGCACTGGATCGAGGAGCCGGTGCGCGCGGACGATTTCGCGGGCAACGCGCGCATCGCGCGCGCAGTCGCCACCCCGATCCAGATCGGCGAGAACTTCATGGGACCGGAGCAGATGGCGCAGGCGCTCGCCGCAGGCGCCAGCGACTATGCGATGCCCGACGCGCAAAGAATCGGCGGCGTCACCGGCTGGATGCGCGCCGCGGCGCTGGCGCAGGGGGCGGGCATGGAAATGTCGAGCCACCTGTTTCCCGAAGTCAGCTGCCATCTGCTCGCGGTGACGCCGACCTGCCACTGGCTGGAGTATGTGGACTGGGCCTCCCCGATCCTGCAGGAACCAGTGCGGCTCAAGGACGGCCACGTGCTGATCCCGGAACGGCCGGGCATCGGCATGCAATGGGACGAGAAGGCGGTGCGGCGGTTCCAGATTTGATGTTCACGCGCCACTACGCACACTGGCCACCGGGCGTGCCGAAGTCGCTCTCGGTGCCGCGCACCAGCCTGGTCTTCAATCTCGTGGTGAGCGCGCGCCGCTACCCGGACAAGCGCGCGCTCGACTACTACGGCACCGGGATTTCCTACGCCGAGCTGCTGCGCTCGGCCGAGGCGCTCGCCGGCTTCCTGCAGCGCGCCTGTGGCGTGCGCTGCGGCGACCGCGTGCTGCTCTATGCGCAGAACGGCCCGCATTTCGTCATCGCCTACTACGCCATCCTGCGCGCCGACGCGGTGGTGGTCCCGGTCAACCCGATGAACAAGCGCGAAGAGCTCGCCTACTACATCGCGGACAGCGACGCGCGCGTGATCGTCGCCACGCAGGAGCTGTACGCCGAAATCGAGCCGTTCCTCGGCAAGGCGCTGGAGCGCTGCGTGCTGGGCGCGCACGCCGAGTACCTGCGCGAGGCCACCGATCTCAAAGTTCCCGATTTCGTGCGCAGCCCGCGCAGCGCGGTGGCGCACGGCGCGGTGACGGCGTGGTCCGCGGCACTCGAGGCGGGCCATGCACCGGGACCGCACGAATCGGGGCCGGCGGACCTTGCGGTGCTGCCCTATACCTCGGGGACCACTGGCCATCCCAAGGGCACCATGCTGTCCCATGCCAACCTGCTCGCCACCAGCACTGGCGCCTGCGCCTGGATCCAGTCCTCGAGCGAGGCCGTGGTGCTCGGCGTGCTGCCGCTGTTTCATCTCACCGGCATGCAGGCAAACATGAACGTGCCGATCCAGCTCGGCGCCACCTCGGTGCTGATGGCGCGCTGGGACCGCGACGTGGCCGCCGAGCTGATCCAGCGCTGCCAGGTCACCAGCGTCACCGGCATCACCACCATGATCGTGGATTTCCTCGCCAATCCGGACCTCGCGAAATACGATCTGTCCTCACTCACTCGCATCGGCGGCGGCGGCGCGGCAATGCCCGAGGCGGTGGCGGAGAAGCTGCAGGAGCGCATTGGCTTGCCCTTCATCGAGGGCTACGGCCTCACCGAGACCTCCGCGCCCTCGCACGTCAACCCGCCGCACCGGCCCAAGCGCCAGTGCGCTGGCATTCCCTATTTCGACACCGACTCGCGCGTCATCGATCCGGTGAGCCTCGAGGAGCTGGGGCCGAACGAAGTGGGCGAGATCGTCACCCACGGCCCGCAGGTGTTTCAGGGCTACTGGAAGCAGCCCAAAGCCAGCGCCGACGCCTTCATCGAACACGACGGCAAGAAATTCTTCCGCACCGGCGACCTCGGCTACTACGACGAAGAGGGCTACTTCTTCATCACCGACCGCCTGAAGCGCATGATCAACGCCTCGGGATACAAGGTGTGGCCGGCGGAGGTCGAGTCCATGCTCTACGGCCATCCCGACATCCAGGAGGCCTGCGTCATTGGCACGCGCGACGCGCACCGCGGCGAGACCGTGAAGGCGGTGGTGGTGCTCAAACCCGCCGCGCGCGGCCGCGTCCGGCCGGAGGATGTGGTGGCCTGGGCAAAAGAGCACATGGCCGCGTTCAAGGTCCCCCGCCTGGTCGAGTTCGTGGAGCAACTGCCCAAGACCGCCACCGGCAAAGTATTCTGGAGAAAATTGCAGGAAGAGGAGAACAAGCGATGCAACGCTGGCTGATTCCCCTGATGTTTCTTGCCATGCCCGTCTGGGCGCAGGTGAGCGTGGAGAAGCCTTGGTCGCGCGCCACGCCGCCGGGGGCGAAAGTTGGCGCGGGTTTCATGCAGTTGCGCAACGCGGGCGCCGCCGAGCGCGTTGTCGGCGCTTCCTCGCCGCTGGCGGGGCGCGTCGAGATGCACGTCACTACGCGCGAAGGCGACGTGATGAAGATGCGCGAGGTGAAGTCCTTCGAGGTTCCGGCGGGCGGCAGCTTCGAGCTGAAGCCGGGAGGCGCCCACCTGATGCTGGTGGACTTGAAACGTCCGCTGAAGGAAGGCGAGAAGGTGCCGCTGACGCTGAGGCTGGACAAAGGCGGCGAGCTGAAGGCCGAGCTAATGGTCGAGGCGCTGGGCGCCCGGCACCCTGCGCAACACGGCGGACGCTAGAACAGCAGCTGGCCGAGCCACCAGGCGAGGCCCGCCATGAAGGCGGAGCAGGGGATCGTCAGCACCCATGCCCAGACGATGTTGCCGGCCACGCCCCAGCGCACCGCGGAGGTCGACTGGGCCGAGCCCACGCCGACGATCGCGCCGGTGATGGTGTGCGTGGTGGACACGGGGATGCCCAGACCCGTGGCGATGAACAGCATCGCCGCGCCGCCGGTCTCGGCGCAAAAGCCCCCCACCGGTTTGAGCTTGGTGATGCGCTGCCCCATGGTCTTGACGATGCGCCAGCCGCCGAAGGCGGTGCCCAGCGCGATGGTCACGTAGCAGGCCACCACCACCCAGATCGGCACCGGGTCCTTCGCGCCCAGGTAGCCGGCGGCGATCAGCAGCATCCAGATGATGCCGATGGTTTTCTGCGCGTCGTTGCCGCCGTGGCCCAGGCTGTAAAGGGATGCCGACACGAGCTGCAGCCGCCGGAACCAGCGGTCCACGCGCGAGGGCGTCGAGCGCACGAACAGCCAGCTCACGGCGAGCATCAGCAGTGCGCCCAATACCATGCCCATCAGCGGCGCGATGAGGATGAAGGCGCAGATCTTGAGGATTCCGGACGGGAGCAGGGCCCAGGTGCCCGCCTTGGCCACCGCGGCGCCCACCAGCCCGCCGATCAGTGCGTGCGAGGAGGAGGACGGCAGGCCGTAATACCAGGTGATCAGATTCCAGGCGATGGCACCCATCAGCGCGCCGAAGACCACGTAGTGATTGACGATGCCCTGGTCGATGATGCCGTGGCCAATGGTGCTCGCCACTTTGAGCTGGAACACGAACAGCGCGGCGAAATTGAAGAACGCCGCCATCATCACCGCCTGGTAGGGCTTGAGCACCCGCGTCGAGACCACCGTGGCAATGGAATTGGCGGCGTCGTGGAAGCCGTTCATGAAATCGAAGGCGAGCGCCACGATCACCAGCGCGACCACCACGCCCAGACCGAGCTGCCCCGCCGCACCGGCATCCATCAGGAGTTTTCCAGGACGATGCCCTCGACGACGTTGGCCACGTCCTCGCAGCGGTCGGTGATCGTCTCCAGCAGGTCATAGATCACGCGCAGCTTCATCACCTGCTTGAGGTCATTTTCCTCGCGGAACAGTTTGGAGAGCGCCGCGCGCATCACTCGGTCGGCGTCCGATTCGAGGCGGTCGATCTCCTCGCACAGTTTGAGGATCGCGTCCGAGCGCTTCACGTTGGTGAGCAAGCTGACCACGGTGCGCACGCGTTCGCAGCACCTCTGGCAGATCTCGGCCAGCTGCCTGGCCTCCGGCGTGACGCTGCGCAGGTCGTACAGCGCCACCGACTCGGCGACGTCCTGGATCAGGTCCAGGATGTCGTCCATGGTGGTGATCAACTGGTGCATCTGGTCGCGGTCAAACGGCGTAATGAAGGTCTTGTGCAGCAGGGTGATGCACTCGTGCGTCACCTTGTCGGCGGCGCGCTCGGCGGCGTCGATGCGCTGTGCGTGCGCGTCGAGTTCGCTGAAACTGCCGATCATGGCGGCGAGTTCGCGGCTGCCCTCGACGATGCGCTCGGCGTGGGCGTTGAACAGGTCGAAGAATTTGCCCTCGCGGGGCATCAGGCGTCCCAGCATGTGCGCTCCCTAGTCGGTGAATCCCAGTCCTGCACCCCGCATGCGATCAATGTCCGCGTCGGCGAATCCCCAGTCGGCGAGCGCCCCGCGGCCGCCCGCACCGCGCTCCGGCGGAACGCGCGGCAGCGCCGCGGGCGTTGCCGAAAAGCGCGGCGCCGGCGCCGGCTGCTCGACCCCGGCCACGTTGACGAAGTTCCCGCGCGCCACGTTCTGCGGATGCCGTTTCGCCTCCGAGAACGACAGCACCGGCGCGAAGCAGGCATCCGAGCCTTCGAACACGGCGCACCATTCGTCCCGGGTCTTCGACCTGAAGGTCCCGGCAAAGGTCGCGCGCATCTCCGGCCATCGCGCGCGCTCGTTTTGCGGCGGCAGGCCGCGCAGCTGCAGGCGCTGCACCAGTTCCTCGAAGAACTTGGCTTCGATGGCGCCGATGGCGACGTACTTGCCGTCCTTGGTTTCGTAGCTGTCGTACCACGGGGCGCCGGTGTCGAGAATGTTTGCGCCGCGCTCCTCGCTCCAGCGATCCGCGGCGAGAAAGCCGGAGAACATCGCCGCCAGCAGCGAGGCACCCTCGACCATCGCCGCATCCACCACCTGGCCCCGGCCCGTCCGTTGCGCGTGCAGCAGTGCGCAGGCGATGCCAAAGCCGAGCAGCATGCCGCCGCCGCCGAAATCACCGACCAGGTTCAGGGGCGGCACCGGCGCCTCGCCTCTCCTGCCGAAGGCGTGCAGCACGCCGGCGAGCGCGATGTAGTTAATGTCGTGGCCCGCGCGCGGCGCGAGCGGGCCGTCCTGCCCCCAGCCGGTCATGCGGCCGTAGACCAGCTTCGGATTGCGCTTCAGGCAGGCGTCCGGCCCGAGGCCGAGTCGCTCCATGACGCCGGGGCGAAAGCCTTCGATCAGCGCGTCGGCGCGCGCCGCCAGTTCGAGCGCCACATTGGCCGCGCCCTGGGCCTTGAGGTCGAGCGTCACCGAGCGCCGGCCGCGCAGCATCACGTCCATCCAGCGCTCCCGCTCAAGGCCAAGGCCGCTGCCTGACGGGCGGTCCACCAGCATTACGTCCGCGCCCATGTCGGCGAGCAGCATGCCGGCGAACGGCCCGGGACCGATGGCTTCGAACTCCAGAACTTTGATGCCGGCGAGCGGACCCATGGTCGATTCCTGCGCTAGACCGGCCGATGCTACCGCGTCAGGGCTGGTGCATGCCCAGCGCGGCCTCGATATTGCGCACCATCGCCACCAGGCGCGGACCCAGGTCGTCCTCGAGCTGGCCCTTTTTCAGCATGAAGGCGGGTACGGTGCAGTTGAACGCCATGACTTCGCCGTCCACGGTGCGCCGCATGGGCGCCCCGACGGCGAACACCTCGCGGCGCAACTCGCCGAGCGATACGCAAAAACCGCGGTGGCGGATCTCCTCCATCGCCTTGTCGATCTGCGGGCGATTCTTGCGATGCATCTCCGGTTCCTTGACCTTCATCTGGTTGAGCACTGCCTCGCGCTCGGGCGGCGTGCAGGAGGCGATGAAAGCGCGGCCGATCACCGACTGGGCGATGGGCACCGCGGTGCCGATGTCGGGCAGCGTGGCGATGCCGTTGCCGCTGCGGCAGGACTCGACGTACACCATGCTCAGGCGGTCGCGCATGCCCATGGAGACTGAGCCGTTGCAGTAGTCGGCAAGTTCCTTCATCACCGGGCGCGCGATCTGGCGCACGCTCATCGAAGCAAGCAGCGGATAGCCGATCGACAGCACCGCCGAGCCGAGCTGGTACTTGCCCAGGCGCATGTTGTGCCGCAGGTAGCCGAGCCTGGTCAGCGTGTAGGTGAGGCGCGACACGGTCGGCTTGGGCAGCCCGGTGCGCGCCGAGATCTCCTTGTTGCCCAGCATCGGCTCGAGCGGCGTGAAGCAACGCAACACCTCGAGTCCGCGCGCGAGCGTCGTGGCAAACTGGCGGTCGCCTTCGTGCTCGTAGCTGAACGGGGTGGCGGCAGGGGAAAGCGGTGCGTTGGACTCGGGCGCGCCCATGGCGTCTCCTCTAGTTGTGGTCGCTGCGGCGGGAGGTGCAGCAGAATGTTTCTCGTTTCGATATTCGGTCCACAGGCAGTCCCTGTCAACTTAGTCGAACCAAATTTCGCATAGCGAAAAGACGAAAGGAATCATGACGCTCAAGACTTCCAAGTCGCCCTTCGACCTGTCCGGCAAGGTTGCCCTGGTGACGGGCTCCACGCGCGGCATCGGCAAGTCGATCGCCGAGGAAATGGCGCGGGCCGGCGCCAGGGTGGTGGTTTCCAGCCGCAAGGCTGAGGCCTGCGAGCAGGTGCGCGCCGAGTTCGAAACGCAGGGCTACGAAGTCCTGGCGCAGGCCTGCAACGTGTCGAGGAAAGAGGAGCTGCAGGCGCTGGTGGACGCGACGCTGAAGCGCTGGGGCCGCATCGACATCGCCGTTTCAAATGCGGCTTCCAACCCGTACTACGGGCCGCTGGCCGCCATCCCGGACGACGCGTTCGACAAGATATTCAACAACAACGTGAAGAGCGTGCTTTGGCTTGCGGCAATGACGCTGCCCGGCATGGCCGAGCGCGGGGGCGGCAGCTACATCAGCGTGGGCTCGATCGGCGGCATCATCGCCAACACGGTGATCGGCGCCTACGGCATGTCCAAGGCCGCCGACCACATGCTGGTGAAGAACCTCGCCGCCGAGTGGGGCCCGAAAAACGTGCGCGTCAACGCCATCGCGCCGGGGCTGATCAAGACGGATTTCGCCAAGGCGCTGTGGGAGGACCCGCAGCGGCGCAAGGAACGCGAGGCCGCGACCCCGCTGCGGCGCCTGGGCGAGCCGAAGGACATCGGCGGAATCGCCGCGTTCCTGGCTTCCGATGCGGCTGCTTTCATTACGGGGCAGTGCATCGTGGCCGACGGCGGAGTTACCATTCTGTAGTCAGGAGGAGGCTTGCATGGACCTCAACTATTCCCAGGAAGAAATCGCGTTCCGCGACCAGGTGCGCGGGTGGCTGCTGGCCAACCTGCCGGCCGACCTGCGCGACAAGATCGCCGACTACGAGGAGTTGACGCGCGAGGACCTGCTGCGCTGGCACGGCATCCTCGCCAAGCAGGGCTGGGTGGCGCCGTCCTGGCCCAAGGAATGGGGCGGCACTGGCTGGAGCGTGGTACAGCGCTACATCTTCGAGGAGGAGTGCGGCTACGCCGGCACGCCGCCGCTGATCCCCTTCGGGCTTTCCATGTGCGGCCCGGTGCTGCTCAAGTTCGGCAGCGATGCACAGAAGAAGCAGTTCCTGCCGCGCATCTACAACGGCGAGGATTTCTGGTGCCAGGGCTATTCGGAGCCGGGTTCGGGATCGGACCTCGCTTCGCTGAAAACGAAAGCGGTGCGCAGCGGCGAGCACTACGTGGTCAACGGCCAGAAGACCTGGACCACGCTCGGGCACTACGCCGACTGGATCTTCTGCCTGGTGCGCACCGATTCCGGCACCGCCAAGCGCCAGGAGGGCATCTCGTTCCTGCTCATCGACATGAAGACACCCGGCATCACCGTGCGCCCGCTGATCCTGATGGACGGCGGGCACGAGGTGAACGAGGTGTTCTTCGACGACGTCAAGGTGCCGGTGGCGAACCTGGTGCACAAGGAAGGCGAGGGCTGGACCGTGGCCAAGTACCTGCTTGGCCATGAGCGCATGAACACCGGGCGCATCGGCGCCTCCAAGCGCGAGCTGGCGAAACTGAAGGAGTTCGCCGCGCAGCAGGTCAAGGGCGGCAAGTCGCTGATGGAGGATGCGCGCTTTCGCGACCGGCTCTCGCGCCTGGAAGTCGAACTGATGGCGCTGGAGATCACCAACCTGCGGTTTCTGGATCGCATGCGGCGCACCGGCCAGCCGCCAGGTGCGGACGTCTCGATGCTGAAAATCAAGGGCACCGAGATCCAGCAGGGTTTGACCGAACTCATGATGCAGGCCGTGGGGCCGCTCGCGCAGCCGTTCAAGGCCGTGAACGGAGATTCCGGGTTCGATGAGTTCACTGCGGCGATCGCGCCGCGCTACTGCAATTTCAGGAAGACGACGATCTACGCCGGGTCGAACGAGATCCAGCGCAACATCATCGCGAAAATGACGTTGGGGCTATAGCCATGAACTTCGACTACAACGAAGAGCAGCAACTCCTCGCCGACTCGGTACGGCGTTTCATCCAGAAGGGCTACGAGTTCGAGGCGCGCAAAAAGATCGTCGCTTCGGCCGAGGGCTACAGCGAACAGGTCTATAAGACCTGCGCTGAGATGGGCCTCACCGGCATCCCGTTCTCGCCGGATTACTGCGGCTTCGGCGGCGGGGCCATCGACCTGCTGAGCGTGATGGAGGCTTTCGGCGAGGGGCTGGTGGTGGAGCCGTTCCTCGCCAGCCTGCTCGGCGCGCAGTGCGTGGCGCGCGCGGGCAGCGACGCGCAGAAGAAGGCGATCCTGCCCCAGGTGGTGGAAGGCAAGCTGAAGATGGCGTTCGCCCATACGGAGAAGGGCGCGCGTTACGACCTCGGCCACGTGAACGCGACGGCGAAGAAGTCGGGAAGTGGCTGGGCCCTGGACGGCGAAAAAGTCGTGGTGCTGGGCGCACCGGCCGCGGCGCAGCTGGTGGTGTCCGCGAAAACGGCTGCGGGAGTGAGCCTGTTCCTGGTGGAGGCGAAGGCCGTGAAGCAAAAGCCCTACCGCACGCTGGACGAGATGCGCGCGGCTGATGTCGTTCTTTCCAGCACGCCCGGCGAGTTGCTCGGCGCCGAAGGCAAGGCACTCACGGTAGTCGAAGAGGTGGTGGATTTCGCTACGGCGCTGGTGTGCGCGGAGGCGGTGGGCGCGATGAAATACGCCTGCGACAGCACCCTGGAGTACCTCAAGACGCGCAAACAGTTCGGCGTGCCGATTGGCACCTTCCAGGCGCTGCAGCACCGCATCGTGGACATGGTCATCGCCTATGAGCAGGCGAAGTCCATGGCCTTCCTCGCGTGCAGCCAGGCGGATTCCGCACCGAACGCGAAGGAGCGTGCGCGCGCCATTTCAGCGGCGAAGGTCAAGATCGCGGACAACGCGCGCCTGATCAGCCAGGAGGCGATCCAGCTGCACGGCGGCATGGGGATGAGCGAGGAGCTGAAGGTGAGCCACAGCTTCCGGCGCCTGACCATGATCGCGCAGCAGTTCGGCGACGCGGACCATCACCTGGAGCGGTTCGCTAGCGCCTGAGCAGGAAGCTGGCGGCCTCCTCGGCAATCTCGGCGAGCGATTTCCGCCCGCCGGCGCGGTACCAGCGCGCGGTCCAGTTGAGCACGCCGAAGGTGAACAGGCGAGCGAGCTGGGCGTCCCCTTGCATCAGTCCTTCGGCCTGCAACTCGTCGGTCACCTTCTGCCACAGCGCGTCGTAGCGATCCTTCAGCGCGATCACGCGCCGCCGGTTGGCGGGGGTGAGCGATCTCCAGTCGTAGAGCATCACCGGGATGAAATCGTGGCCGTCCTCGCAGATCGTGCCCAGGTGCACGCGCACCAGCTGCCTGAACTTCGCCGCCGCGGGCAGCTTGAGCGCCGCGACCGCCTCGAGGTGGCGCAGGCCATCGGTCAGGCCCTGTTCCATCACCGCCACCAGCATCTCCTGCTTGGTATTGAAGTGGTAGAACGGGCTGCCGGAGTGCATGCCGGCTGCCTGCGAGATGTCGCGGATCGAGGTGCCGTCGAAACCCTTCTCGCGGAACAGGCGCGCGCATACGCGCAGCAGGTCCTCGCGGCGGTTGCCGTTTTGAACTCTGTTCTTCTTCGCCTTCTTCAACGGGATTGAAGCCGCGGCAGGTCGGCCGGCGCCTCGATCTCCATGCGCAGCAACTGCGCGGCGACCACCTTGCCGAGGTTGTCCATGCGCAGCGAGCGCGCCGCGCCGCCCTGCAGGGCGCGGTTCAGCACGATCTTCAACGCAAGGATGTTGTCCAGCGGCCAGAGCTCGACCGGGCCTTCGCACTGGTCGCGGAAGTGCGCGGCGACTCGCTCGGGCGTCACCTCGCGCTTGAGCACGGCGTAGGTTGGCGCATCCCAGGCGAAGAGGCCGATGTCAGCGCGGTCGGCCTTGTCGCCGGAGCGCGCGTGCGCGATCTTCCAGAGCGGCACGCGCATCAGACTTTCTCCACGGCGACTTGCACTTTCGACTCCATCAGCTCCCGTGCCACCAGCGTCGGCCAGATGCCAAGCAGCTCTTGCGCGCCCTGCACGCCCTTCATGCTGCCCACATAGGGCGGACCCGACAGGCCCAGCCACGGGAACAGCCGTCCGTAAGCGTCGGCCACCTTGCGCTCCTGCGTGCGGATGGTCATGCGCAGGAAACACTCGTTCAACTGGTCGCGGTAGGTGGGGTCGGCATTCGCGCCGAGCAACGAGTTGTAGCCGATGTATTCGACGTTCGTGTCCTCGACCGGCCAGCCGCGCTCGGCCACCAGGGTGCTGATCGTTTGCGCGGCTTTTTCGCACTTGGCATAGGCCTGCGGCCAGGAAAAGCCGATGATGCCGGTGCCCATCCAGCCGTCGTGGTAGCCGCCCACGATCTTCAGTTTTGGAGGGCGCGGCGCGCCGCTTGCGCGCGTGAGCCGCACGCGGTCGCCGCCCTGGTCGTCGAATTTAATCGTGCCCATGTCCAGCACCACGTCGGGCGAGACGTAGGCATGGGGGTTGTGCACCTCGTAGAGCAGCTGCTGGCGCAGCGTGTCGAAGGACACTCTGCCGCCGGTGCCCGGCGCCTTGGTGAGCAGGGCCGTCGCGTCCGCGCCCACCTCGGCGATCGGGTAGCCGAGATGCGCGTAATCTGGAATCTCGGCCCATTCCGCCGCCGAGCCGAAATTCCCGCCCGAGCCCTGGCCGGAACATTCCAGCAGGTGGCCGACGGTGAGGCCGAGCGCGAGCTTGTCCCAGTCGTCCCAGCGCCAGCCCAACTCAAACACCAGCGGCGCGAGCGACAGCGCCGCGTCCGCCACGCGCCCGGTGAGCACGATGTCCGCGCCCTGCTCGAGGGCGCGCACGATCGGCTGCGCCCCCAGGTAGGCGTTGGCGAACAGCATCCGGTCGCGCACCGTGTCGATGCCGGCGCCGGTATCCATGTGCGCGAGCGGCTCGCCCGCGGCGCGCAGCTCGTCCAGGCGCTCCAGCGCGGAGTCGCCGCTCACGGTGGCGATGGTGGCCTTCCAGCCCTTGTCGCGGAACGCGCGCGCGATCGCTTCGCGCGCGCCCTGCGGGTTGAGGCCGCCGGCGTTGAGGATGAATTTCACGCCGTGCTTCGCGGCGAGCGGCCACAGCTCGGCGAGCATCGGCAGGCCGTCGCGCGCGTATCCGGCGGACGGGTCCTTCTGGCGGTCCTTCTGCAGGATCGCGAGCGTCAGTTCGGAAAGATGGTCCGAGGCGATGTAGCGCACGCCGCCGCGCTCGATCGAGGCGCGCACCGGGTGCCAGGAGTCGCCGTAAAAGCCCAGGCCGGCGCCGATCCTGACCGACTTCATTTCGCCGCGGGCATGGCGCGCTCGATGAGCGCGTCGAACGGGACGTTAGGCGCCAGGGTGCCGAAGGCGCCCGTCCAGTCCGCGCCCAGGCGCGCCCGGACGAAGGCCTCGAACACCTCGGGCGGGGCATGCTGCGCCAGCAGGCTCGCCTGGAGCGCGAGCGCCAGGTCCTGGGTCAGGCGCCGCGCCGAGGATTCATGCTCGGAGGCATCCTGCAACCGGTCCTTGAGCGAGCCGCAAAACACGTCGTAACTGTGGTGCCTGCCGGCCGCGGCGTCGAGCTCGGCGGCCACGGCCTCGATCACGTCGGGCGCTTTCCTCAGCGCGCGCAGCACGTCCAGGCACATGACGTTGCCGGCGCCCTCCCAGATCGAATTGAGCGGCATCTCGCGGTAAATGCGCGCCAGCACCGATTCCTCGACGTAGCCATTGCCGCCGATCGCCTCCATCGCCTCCTGGCCGAAGTGCGATCCGCGTTTGCACACCCAGAACTTGGCCGCCGGCGTCAGCACGCGGCGCAGCAGCAGCTCGCGGCCGTCGTCCTGCGCGTCGTAGGCGCGCGACAGGCGCAGCACCAGCGCTGTGGCCGCCTCGGATTCGAGCGCGAGGTCAGCGAGCACGTTCTTCATCAGCGGCTGGTCCTTGAGCAGCTTGCCGAACGCCTGGCGCTGTGCCGCATTCCACAACGCCTGCGACAGCGCCTGGCGCATCAGGCCCGCCGTACCGATGGCGCAATCCAGGCGCGTGTAGACGCCCATCTCCAGGATCATCGGCACGCCGCGCCCTTCCTCGCCCAACAGCGTCGCCTGCGCGTCCTCGAACTCGACCTCCGAGCTGGCGTTGGAGCGGTTGCCGAGCTTGTCCTTCAGGCGTTGGATCTGGATCGCGTTGAGAGTCCCGTCCGCGAGCAAGCGCGGCATGAAAAAGCACGACAGCCCGCCCGGCGCCTGCGCCAGCACGAGGAACGCGTCGCACATCGGCGCGGAGAAAAACCATTTGTGCCCGGTGATGGAAAACTCGCCGCCCCCCAGCGGTGCCGCCCGAGTGGTGTTGGTGCGCACGTCGGAGCCGCCCTGCTTTTCCGTCAGGCCCATGCCGATCAGGGCCGCGTCCGGCTCGCGCGAGTAGATGCGCGGCAGCCATTGCGCGGCAAGTCCGGGATTTGCTTTGAGCGCCGGCACCGAACCGTAAGTCATGGTCACCGGGCACTGCGTGCCGTTCTCGACCTCGGAGTACATCAGGTACGCGGCAGCGCGCTCGACGTGCGCGCCGGGCCCGGGCTCGGCCCAGGGTGCGCTGTGCAGGCCGTGCCTGAGCGCGAGCGCCATCAGCTCGCGCCAGGCCGGGTGGAACTCCACCTCGTCGCGGCGCCGCCCCTGGGGGTCGTGCGTCTTCAACTCGGGCGGGTTGCGGTTGGCGGCGTCGGCGAGCGCCAGCGTGTCGCGCGCGCCGAGGACCGAGCCCAGGCTGCCGAGGCGCTTGCGCGCGGGCGCAAGGCGGGCGCGCGGCAGGTTGAACGCCAGCGCGTCGCCGAGCGCGGCGTTCGTTTCGTACAGGTTCGTGTTCTCGAGCGGAGCGCTCTGGTTCAGGACTTCGTGCGTCGCGGGCATGGCGCGGTCCGGGAGGGGTGCCGGGCCAGTCTAGTCGTGCGCAATTTGAAAAGCAATTGCTTGGCAAACTCTGCCTGTAAAATTCCGCGCCGGAGGAGAACCAAGCTGCTTACCCAGTTGCTGCAACTCACGCTGGCGGGCGTCGCGCAGGGCTGCGTGTACGCGCTGGTCGCGCTCGGGTTCGTGCTGATCTACAAGGCGACCGAGACGGTGAACTTCGCGCAGGGCGACCTGATGATGCTCGGCACGTTCTTCGCACTCACCGGCGCCACGGTGCTCGGGCTGCCCTACTGGCTGACCCTGGTGTTCGCCGTGGTGGTGATGGCGGTGATCGGCATGCTGATCGAGCGCACGGTGCTGCGCCCGGTCCTTGGCTACCCCGCGTTCACCGTGGTGATGGTCACCATCGGCACTGGCTTCGTGCTGCGCGGCGTGGTCACGATGGTGCCGGGTTGGGGCACCGAAACCTACCGCCTTGCCACGCCTTTCGCCGACCAGGTAATGCGCGTGGGCGGTGTGGTGGTCGCCGGGCAGCAGCTGGCGGTGATCGGTCACACGGCGCTGCTGTGCCTCGGGCTGTACCTGTTCTTCCGCTTCACGCGCGTAGGCATCGCGATGCAGGCGAGCTCGCAGAACCAGCTCGCCGCCTACTACATGGGGATCCCGGTACGGCGCGTCAACATGCTGATCTGGGGCCTGTCGGCCGGCATCGCCACCATTGGCGGCATCCTGCTCGCGCCCATGACCTTCGTGCACTCCAACATGGGTTTCATCGGCCTGAAGGCGTTTCCGGCGGCGGTGGTCGGTGGCTTCGGCAGCGTGCCGGGTGCCATCGTCGGCGGATTGATCATCGGCCTGGTCGAGGCGTTGGCGGGTTTTTACCTGCCCGAAGGATTCAAGGACGTCGCCGCCTACGTGGTGGTGCTGCTGGTGCTGATGGTGAAGCCTTCCGGCATCTTCGGCGAAACCGTGACGAAGAAAGTCTGATGCGCTTCCTGTTCAAGACCGCGTACGAGCAGGACCTGCGGCTGTTCAGGCATGGCGGCCAGGTGTTCTGGTACGGCCTGCTGCTGGCGGTACTGCTCGCCGCGCCGTGGTGGGCGGGCGAGTACACGCTGACGCTGCTGCATTTCATCGGCATCTATTCGATCGTCGGTCTGGGCATGATGCTGCTGGTCGGCTTTACCGGGCAGATTTCGCTGGGGCACGCGGCGTTCCTCGCGGTGGGGGCGTATACCGAGACGCTGTTGCAGGCCGCGGGCTGGCCGTTCTGGCTTTCGCTGCCCAGCGCCGCGCTGCTCTCGGCGGCGGTCGGCATCATCGTCGGCCTGCCGGCGCTGCGCCTCAAGGGCATCTACCTCGCCATCGCCACGCTTTCTTTCGGCGTCATCGTCGAGGAGATCATCACGCGCTGGGACAGCCTCACCGGCGGAAATTCGGGCAAGCACGTGAAGCCGATCGAGTTGTTCGGCGCGAAGCTCGATGGCGACGCCGATTTCTACTACCTGATCCTCGCGCTCACGGTGCTTCTGTGCATCGCGCTGGCCAACCTGCTGCGCTCGCCGACCGGGCGGGCCTTCGTCGCCATCCGCGACTCCGAGATCTCGGCTTCGTGCATGGGCGTGAACCTCGCCAAGTACAAGACCCTGTCTTTTGCGCTGTCGGCGGCGCTCACCGGGATCGGCGGCGCGCTCTACGCGCACAAGGTGACCTTCATCTCGCCCGAGCAGTTCACCCTGCTGGTGTCGATCGAGCTGGTGACCCTCGTCATCCTGGGCGGGGTGGGTTCGCTGCACGGCGCGGTGCTGGGCGCCGCCTTTATCATCGTGCTGCCGCAGCTCATCTCGATCGCCAAGGACTACCTGCCCTCGGGCGTGGCGGGCGCGGCCGGCCTGCAGTCCACCGTGTTCGGCCTGGTGCTGATCGGCTTCATCATCTTCGAGCCGATGGGGCTGTACGGCAGGTGGCTCAAGATCCGCACCTGGTTCGAGCTGTTCCCGTTCTACCGCAAGGGCATGTTCCGGCGGCAGAAGACCTACATGAAGTCGGAGCGGCTGCGGTGAAGTTCTTCGGCGTGGAGAACCTGGGCATCCGCTTCGGCGGCGTGGTCGCCGTCGACAACCTCAGCTTCGAGGTGCGGCGCGGCGAGGTGTACACCATCATCGGCCCGAACGGCGCCGGCAAGACCACCATCTTCAACCTGATCGGCCTGATCTACCCGGCGACCTCGGGGCGCATCGTCTACCAGGGCCGCGAGCTGAGCGGCCTCAACCCGCACCGCGTGGCGGAGCTGGGCATCGCGCGCACCTTCCAGAACATCGAGCTGTTCGAGCACGCCAGCGTGCTGCAGAACCTGCTTATCGGGCGCCACCGCCACCGCCGTACAGCGCTGTGGCAGGAGCTTGCCTACACGCCCGCGGTGCGCCGGGCCGAACGCGCGCAGCGCGAGGCGGTGGAGAAAGTGATCGAGTTCCTCGACCTGCAGCACTATCGCGACAGCATGGTGGCGGGGCTGCCCTACGGGGTAAGAAAGGTGATCGAACTCGGGCGCGCGCTCGCCACCGAGCCGCAACTCCTCCTGCTGGACGAGCCCTCCTCAGGGCTGAATCCGGAGGAAACCAACGACATGGCCTACTGGATCGAGGACATCAAGAAAGGCCTGGGCATCACGGTGCTGATGGTGGAGCACGACATGAGCCTGGTGCAGCGGGTCTCCGACCGGGTGCTGGCGCTGAACGAGGGCCGCGCCATCGCCGAGGGCACGCCTGCCGAAGTGCAGGCGCATCCGGCGGTGATCGAGGCTTACCTCGGGACCAAGGAGCCGGCATGAGCGCTCCGATCCTCGAGCTGCTGAACGTCGAGTCGAGCTACGGCCCGGTGCAGGCGCTGCGCGGCGTGAGCCTCTCGGTGCCCGAGGGCAAGATCGTCACGGTGCTGGGCGCGAACGGCGCTGGCAAGAGCACCATCCTCAAAACCATCTCCGGAATCATCGATCCGTCCAAGGGCCAGGTAAAGCTGCGCGGCGTGGAAATCCAGGGCTGGTCGCCCGATCGCATCGTGCGCGCAGGCGTGGTGCACGTCCCCGAGGGCCGCGAAGTGTTCCCGCTCCTGTCGGTCGAAGACAACCTGCGCATGGGCGCCTATACGCGCAGCGACAAGGACGGGGTGGCGAGGGACCTGGAGGCCGTGTTCGGCTATTTCCCGATCCTGAGGGAGCGCGCGCAGCAGGAGGCGGGACAGCTCTCCGGCGGGCAGCAGCAGATGCTGGCGATCGCGCGCGCCCTGCTGTCGCGGCCGCAGGTGCTGCTGATGGACGAGCCCAGCCTGGGCCTGTCGCCCTTGCTCACGCAGGAGATCTTCCGCATCATCACGCGCATCAACCGCGAGCGCGGCACCGCCATCCTGCTGGTGGAGCAGAACGCGCGCATGGCGCTGGCGGTGGCGCAAACCGGCTACGTGCTCGAGGTGGGGCGCATCGTGATGGAGGACAACTGCGCCAACCTGGCGCAGAAGGAGGACATCCAGGAGTTCTACCTCGGCGTGCAGGCGGCCGGAGTGCGCGGGCAGCGCCGCTGGAAGAGGAAGAAGCAGTGGCGCTGACCAGGGGGGCAGAAATGCGGGCAATCGAGCACGGCAGCGTGGCGCGCATGTTCTGGCACGGGGTGACGGCGCGCGCGGATCAAGTGATCCTGCGCCAGAAGGACCTCGGCATCTGGCGCGCGATGACCTGGGCCGATCTCGGGCGCGCGGCGCGCGAAGTGGGCATGGGCCTCGTCGCGCTAGGCTTCGAGCCCGGCACGGTGGCGTCCATCCAGTCCAACACCAACCGCGAGTGGTTATTCGCCGACCTCGGCATCCTGGGCGCGGGCGGCGTCTCCAACGGCATCTACCCGACCGATGCCGCGGCGCAGGCCGAGTACCTGCTCGCGGACTCGGGTTCGGTATACCTGTTCGTGGAGGACGAGGAGCAGCTCGACAAGGTCCTGGAAGTGCGCGAGCGCCTGCCGAGGCTGCGCAAAATCATCGTCGTCGACATGGAAGGCCTGCGCGATTTCGACGACGCCCAAGTGATGTCGCTCGAGGCGCTGCGCGCGCTGGGCACCGATTTCGACGAGAAGCACGAGGGCGTGTGGGACAAGCGCCTCGGCGCGCGCCAGGCCGAGGACCTCGCGATTCTCGTCTATACCTCGGGCACCACGGGCAAGCCCAAGGGCGCGATGATCTCGCACCGGAACATCCTGGCGACCCTGGACGGCTACCAGGATTCGTTCCCGCAGGGGCCCGAGGACGAGCGCATGGCCTTCCTCCCGCTGTGCCACATCGCGGAGCGCCTGGGGGGCCAGTACCACTCGCTGCATTCGGGCGCGGTGCTCAATTTCGTCGAAAACCCGGAGACGGTGCCGGAGAACGTGCGTGAGATTGCGCCCACCGTATTCACCGCGGTGCCGCGCGTGTGGGAGAAGTTCTACTCGGGCGTCACGATTCGGCTGAAGGAGGCGGGCCGCCTGCAGCAGTGGGCCTACGGCATGGCGATCGGCATTGGTTACAAGGTCGCCGCGCTGAAGGAAGCGAGAATGCCGGTGCCGGCGGGGCTGCGGCTTGCGTTCGGGCTCGCGCGCTTCCTGGTGCTCGACAACGTAAGGAAGGTGATCGGCGTGCACCGCGCCAGGGCGTGCATTACCGGCGCGGCGCCTATTTCTCCGGACCTGGTGCGCTGGTACATGGCGCTCGGCGTGGAGATGTACGAGGTATGGGGGCAGACGGAATCCTGCGGCGCCATCACCTCCAACATCGAGGGCCGGATCAAGCCCGGCTCGATCGGCCCGCAGATGCGCCACGCTGAGGTCAAGGTCTCGCCCGAGGGGGAGTTGCTCGCGCGCGGCGACTCGGTGTTCATGGGCTACCTCAATCAGCCCGAAAAAACAGCGGAGACGATCAAGGATGGCTGGCTGCACACGGGCGATGTCGGCAGAGTGGACGCGGAGGGTTTTTTCTACATCACCGACCGCATGAAGGACATCATCATCACTGCCGGCGGCAAGAACGTCACGCCCTCGGAGTTCGAGAACCAGCTCAAGTTCTCGCCCTATATCACCGACGCGGTGGTGATCGGCGACAAGCGTCCTTACCTGGTGGCCCTGGTCATGGTGGACCACGAAAACGTCGAAAAATACGCCCAGGACCAGGCCATCCCCTTTACCAACTACGCCAGCCTGTGCCGCCGCCCGGAGATCGTCGGCCTGATCCAGGGCGAGGTCGACAAGGTGAACAAGGCCTTCGCGCGGGCCGAACAGGTGAAGCGATTCCGCCTGCTCGAGACCAAGCTCACGGCGGAAGATGAGGAACTGACCCCGACCATGAAACTGAAGCGCAAGCTGGTCAACGAAAAATACAAGGACCTGATCGAGTCCATGTACTCCGCCCGGGCGGCGGCGTGATATAAATCCGGCTACGAGGAGGATTTACCCCATGAAGCACATCATCGGCATCGCCGCCGCCCTGTTCGCGGGCGCCGTCGCCGCCCAGACCCAGGGCGTAGCGAAGAACGAAATCGTCATCGGCAGCATGCAAGACCTGTCCGGGCCCATCGTCGCGTTCTCCAAGCAGCTGAAATTCGGCATGGAAATGCGCGTGGAGGAGATCAACGCTGCGGGAGGCATCCACGGCAGGAAGCTCAAGCTGATCATCGAGGACCACGGCTACGATCCCAAAAAAGCCGTGCTCGGCGCGCAGAAGCTGGTGCAAAAGGACAGGATCTTCGCCATGGTCGGCACCATCGGCACGCCCACCGCTCTCGCCTCGATGCCGATCCTGTTCGACAAGAACGTGCCGCACCTGTTTCCGCTCACCGCGGCGCGCCAGATGTACGAGCCGCTGCACCGCCTGAAGTACTCGTTCGCCGCCCCCTACTACGACCAGATGCGCGCGGCGGTGAAGCGCATCGTGAAGGAGAAGGGCTACAAGAACGTGTGCACGCTGTACCAGGACGACGACTTCGGCCTGGAGGTGATGCAAGGCGCCGAGGCCGGCCTGAAAGAGATGAACATGGCGCTCACCGAGAAGACCACCTACAAGCGCGGCGCCACGGACTTCTCCTCGCAGGTAGCAAGGATGAAAGATGCCGGCTGCGACCTCGTGGTGCTTGGCACCATTATCCGCGAGACCATCGGCTCGATCGCCACGGCGAGAAAGCTCGGCTGGGGCGTGGAGTTCATGGGCTCGTCGGCGGCCTACACCGACCTGATCCACAAGCTGGGCGGCCCGGCGATGAACGGCTTCTACGCCACCAATACCGTGAACAACCCCTACCTCGACGACGCCTCGAAGAATGTGCGCGAGTGGGCGCAGCGCTACAAGGCGAAGTTCAACGAGGATCCGGCGGTGTTCTCGGTCTACGGCTACGAGGTGATCGACCTGTTCATCCAGATCGCCGACAAGACCGGACCCAAGCTCACCGTGGACACGTTCATCGACACGCTGCAGGGCTTTTCCACGCCGCGCGACATGTTCGGCGCGGACTCGATGAGCTTCTCCAAGACCAAGCACCTGGGATCGAACCGCGCGCGCCTGTCGCAGATCGTCAACGGCAAGTGGACGCCGATCACGGACTACATCACCGAGTAGTGCGGTTGATCCCATCAGCGCGAACGGCGCCTGCGGGCGCCGTTTTTCTTCCCGCGTAGCGCAAGGCGACCATGGGGCCCGGGCCCGGGAACTGGCAGCAGGCGCTAGCAGCGAGGATGGGCAAGCTGTGGGTGCTCAAGACGCTGTCGACGACCGGCGGGATCGCGGTGTTCTTTTACGCGTACTTCTGGGTCATGCGCCACCCTGTGTCCGCCGTCACCGTGATGCCGGTGAGCTGGGTTGACGGGCTGGTCGGCTTCCATCCCCAGACCTTTGCGCTGTACGCCTCGCTGTGGGTCTACATTTCCCTGGTCGCCGCGCTCGCCAAGGACCTGCGGGAACTGGCCGCCTTCGGCGCGGCTTGCCTGGCGATGAGCGTCGCCGGCCTGGCGATCTTCATGCTCCTGCCCACCAAGGTTCCGGTTTTCGACATCGACTGGACCCTTTACCCGTCAATGCAGTTCCTCAAGAACGTCGACGCTTCGGGCAATGCCTGCCCGTCACTGCACGCCGCCTTCAGCGTATTCGCGGTGCTCGCGCTGCGCGCGCATCTGACGGAGATCGGCGCCCCGCGATGGCTGCTGGCGTGCAACGCTCTGTGGGGCCTGGGCATCCTGTACTCGGCGATGGCGACCCGGCAGCATGTCGCGCTGGACGTAGCCGCGGGCGTGGTGCTTGGCGGGGTGGTGTCGATTGCGTACCTGGGCGCGCTGGCGCGCCGCAACCCAATTCCAGAGACCGGGCGCAAGGATTGACATGGGAGTCCGCGTCGCGCGGCTGGTATCGGCGGCCGAGCGCGCGCTCGATTCGGAGCGCTTCCCGCTCGCCTGGAAGGCCTGAACACAGGAGATTCGCCATGGACCTGAAGGAAACCATTCAGAAAAAACTGCAAGGGCTGCTGCCCGAGCTACTCGGGATCGAACTCGTCGAGGTGACACCGGACAAGGTGGTCGCGACCCTGATAGTGCGGCCGGAATTGTGCACGGGCGGGCACATCCTGCACGGAGGTTCGATCATGGCCTTCGCGGACACGCTCGGCGCCATCGGCACCATCGTGAACCTGCCGCAGGGCGCGAGCACCGCGACTATCGAGTCCAAGACCAACTTCATCGGCGGCGCCGCCGAGGGGTCCGTGGTCACCGGCGAATCCACGCCGGTGCACAAGGGCAGGACCACCCAGGTCTGGCAGACGCGCGTCACCGGCGGCGACGGCAAACTCGTCGCACTGGTGACGCAGACGCAGATCGTGAAGGCGCCCAAAGGCTGATCGTGGGCGGCTCGCTATAATGCCCGCGCGCGACACAGGAGGGACAGTGCGCGAGTTGGTGAGCGGCATGCAACGCTATTTCGTCTATGCGGGGCTGTTCAGCCTGGCGATCAACGCCTTGCTGCTCGTGCCGGCGATCTACATGCTGCAGGTGTTCGATCGCGTGCTCTCCAGCCGCAGCAACGAGACGCTGGTGATGCTCTCGGTGGCGGCGCTGCTTGCGCTCGCTGTGATGGCGGCGCTCGACGTGCTGCGCGCACGGCTGCTCGCGGCCTGTGGCGTGGTGCTCGACCGGAGGCTCGGCCCGCAGGTGCTCGAAGGGCTGCTCGCGCAGACCGCGCGCCTCTCCGGGGCGGAGCACCTGAACGGACTGCGCGATGTCGCCACACTGCGCAATTTCCTCGTCGGCGCCGGCGTCATCGCGCTCTTCGATGCGCCCTGGCTGCCGCTTTTCCTCCTGCTCATTTATCTGTTCCATCCCGTGCTTGGTGCGGTGGCGCTGGCGGGCGCGGTGTTGATGCTTGTGCTCGCGGTGCTGAACGAGCGCCTGACGCGTGCGCCGCTCGAGCAGGTGCTCGCCGCGGGCCGGCGTGCCGGGCGCTTCGTCGACGCCGCGGCCGGCAACGCGGAGACGGTGAGCGCGCTCGGCATGCAGCGCGCCGTGACGCGGCGCTGGCAGTCGCTGAACGAAGCGGCGCTCGGCGAGCAGTCCGCGGCCAGCGGCCTGGGCGCGACTTTCGCCGGGCTCACCAAGTTCACGCGCCAGTTCATCCAGATGGCGATGCTCGGCACGGGCGCCTACCTGGTGATCGCGCAGCATCTGTCGGCGGGGGTGATGATCGCCTCGACCATCATCCTCGGGCGCGCGTTGGCGCCGGTGGAGACGCTGGTCGCGGGCTGGCGCCACCTTGTCGAAGTGCGCGCCGCCTGGCAGCGGCTGCACAAGCTGTTCGCCGCCAATCCGCCGGCGCAGGCCGGCACGCCGCTGCCCGCGCCGCGTGGCGAGCTCGCGGTCGAGCGCGTCGTCTACGGATTCCCGGGGGCCGAGCGGCCCGCTTTGCGCGGCGTCTCGTTCAGCCTGAAGGCGGGAGAGTCACTCGGCGTCATCGGCCCGACCGCGGCGGGCAAGTCCACGCTCGCGCGCCTGGTCGTCGGCGTGTGGAGGCCCGCGGCAGGCGCCGTGCGGCTGGACGGCGCGGACGTGGCGAGCTGGCCGCGCGAGCTGCTCGGCCCGCACGTCGGCTACGTACCGCAGGCGGTGGGGCTGTTTTCGGGCACCGTGGCCGCGAACATCGCGCGGCTCGGCGAACCCGATGCCGCTGCCGTGATCCTTGCCGCGCAGCGCGCGCACGCGCACGACATGATCCTGCGCCTGCCGCGGGGCTACGACACCGAGGTTGGCGATGCGGGCGCCGCCCTTTCGCCCGGGCAGCGGCAGCGCGTGGCGCTGGCGCGCGCGCTGTACGGCGAACCGCGCCTGGTGGTGCTCGACGAGCCGAACGCGAACCTGGACGGGGAGGGCGATGAGGCGCTCGTGCGTACCCTGCACGGCCTGAAGGAGTCCGCGGTGACGGTGGTGGTCGTCGCGCACCGGCCTTCAGTCCTCGCCGGCGTCGACAAGCTCCTCGTATTGAAGGATGGCGTCGCCGAGTTGTTCGGGCCGCGCGCCGAAGTGATCGCGCGCGTGACCCGCAGCATGCCCCAGGTACAGGGGGTCGCATGAGCGCCGCGCGCCCTGAAACCGACGAGCTGACGCGCATCGTGCGCGGCGGCGTCATGGTGGCCGCGCTCGGACTGCTCGCGCTGGGAGTGTGGCTTGTGCTGGCGCCGCTCTCCGGCGCGGTCATCGCGCCGGGCTTCGTCAAGGTGGACATGAACCGCAAGGTGGTGCAGCACCAGGAGGGCGGCATCGTGAAGAAGGTTTACGTGCGCGACGGCGAGAAGGTTCAGCAGGGCCAGACCCTGCTCGTGATCGACGACGTGCGCCTGGACGCGACGCTGGATCTCCTGCGCACGCAGCACGACGGCGAGCGCGCCAAGGCGGCGCGCCTGGAGGCGGAGCGCGCCTTCCTGCCTGCGGTGATGTTCCCGCCGGATCTCGCCGCGCGCAGCGGCGAGCCCAAGGTGGTCGAACTCCTGCAGCGCGAGACGGCGCTGTTCCGCGCGCGGCGCGAGGCGCTGGACAGCCAGATCGCGGTGCTGCGCAAGCAGATCGGCCATACCGTGGACGAGGCTCAGGCGCTTGCCGGGCAGATCGCCGCCGAGGAACGCGCGCTGAAGTCGCAGAAGGAGGAGCTGGCGGTAAACCAGCAGCTGTTCAAGCAGAACTTCGTGCAGAAGACCCGGCTCATGAGCCTCGAGCGCGCCGTGGCCGACTACGAGGCGCGCTGGGAGGAGCACCGCGCGGAACTGGCGAAGACGCGCCAGCGCAGCTCGGAGCTGGAGCTGCGCGTCCTGGCACAGCGCAATGCCTACGTGCAGAGCGCCACGGACGAATTGAAGGAGATCAGCACGCGCCTGTTCGACCTCGAGGAGCGGCTGCGGCCGTCCAAGGACGCCTCCGACCGCCAGCGCATCGCCGCACCCATCGCGGGCGAAGTGGTGGGCCTGCGCGTATTCTCGCCGGGGGCAGTGGTGGGGCCGCGCGAGGTGCTGATGGAGATCGTGCCCGAGGACAAGACGCTGATCGTCGAGGCGCGCATCCGGCCCGAAGACATCAATCACGTACGCGCCGGATTCCCGGCCGAGGTGCGCCTCACCGCGTATCAGACACGCACCACGCCGCTCGTCGTTGGTAGCGTGCTCTACGTATCCGCGGACCGCATGGTGGACACGCAGTCAGGCGCACCGTACTACGTGGTGCATGTGGACGTGAGCGCGGGCGCGCTCGCAGATGCTGGAAACCTGCGCATGCAGGCTGGCATGCCGGCGGAGGTGTACATCCGCACCGACAGCCGCAGTGCGTTCGACTACATGTTCGCGCCGGTGACGGCTTACCTCAGGCGCGGTATGCGCGAGCCGCTGTAGCGGACTAGATTAACGTGTCGGTGATGCCGGCGACCGTGAGACTGACCGTCGCAATAGCCGAACCACCGTGGCCGTCGATGACCGTGTAGTCGAAGCTGTCGGTGACGATCTGGCCCGCGTTGAGGGCTTGAAGCGCAAGCGCCACGGTCGGGTCGTAAACCACGTTGCCACCGTCGAGCGATACGGTCGCGCCGTACTTGCTCACTGTCGAGAACGGTTCAATGGAGAGGACATCCCCGGTGTCGACGTCGGTGTCGTTTTCGAGCAGCCGTGCGGAGTCGATGACGAGAACCGTGTCCTCGTTGGTCGCTGCGCCGCTGCCGCTCCGGTCGCCGGCGGCCCAGGCCACGGCCCGCTCGAAGATTTGGTCCACGGGGGAGTCGGCGGTGCGGGTCAGATTCGCCAGGAAAGGCGAATCTGCTGCCATGTGTACAGAACCCAGGTAGACGGTACGACCCGCTCCTACTTCGTCGTACGCAATCGCCGCGCGCGCGCTGGAGTCGGTCGCCAGCACGGTGGCGGTGGCGAGTAGGGTGTTGTCGACGGCTCCCGCTACTTCATGGTATCCCTGGGCCAAGTAGTCCGTGATGCCGCCCGCGATGGGGTGCAAAGGATCGGCGATATTGATTGTGGATCCCGATACTACGTTGAGAAATTCCCCACCCGGGAAAGGCGCAGTCGGGCTGATGTGGTCGGCGTCGCCGTCGTATGCAAAAAGCGTTTTTGCGAACGCCCCGGTGGTGACCACGCCGCCGCCCGTATCGACGAAGCCGCGCAGCGCAGCGAAAATCTGGGAACCGAGGTAGTCGAAGATTTGGTCGCCGTCATCTCCTATTACCACAACGTCGTAGCCGGCGAACGCGTCCCGCCACTCTATGAACGTTGTAGGCTTCGTGAAGAGGATCGCTGTGGCGTCGAGGTCGAACGCGGTGCTGTTCTCGTCGTTGAGTTGCGCCGCCGCGTCACCAATAATGGTCTGGGTGCCACCCACCACGGCGACGCGAATCGGGCCGACGCTGCCGCCGGTACCGTCGATGAGTTCACCTAGGGCCTTGGGCGCGTCGTTCACGCCGGTAATGGTGAGGGCGACGGTCGCGGTGTCGCTCGTCGCTCCGTGGTTGTCGGTAACGACGTATGTGAAGCTGTCGGCAGCATTCTTGCCGACCGCAAGGTACTCGAACTTGCCGTTGGGGTCGTAGCTGTAGCTGCTGTCCGCGTTCACGGTCAGCCGCGCGCCGGACGCCAGCGTGATGACGGTACCGACATTGCTGGACTGCCCGTTGACGGCGCTGACGCCAAAGGTGCCACCAGTATCGACATCACTGGCGAGGACGGCCCCATTCAGCAATGTGTCTTCGCTGGTCGAGATCTTATCGTCGCCGGCCACGGGCGCATCGTTCACGCCGGTCACGACGATCTTGACCGCGGCGGCGGACGTGGCCCCGGCCAGATCAGCGATCGTGTAGCTGAAGCTGTCGGTGGCGGTTGCGCCCTGGGCGAGCTGCTGCAGGGCGAGGGCGGCGGTTGGGTCGTAGCTCAGGCTGCCGTCCGTGCGCACCATTACCGTCGCGCCGAACATGCTCTTGGCGTCCGCGCCAGTGACGGCAAGGACGTCGAGGTGATCCGGGTCGGTGTCGTTCGCTAGTACGCTGGGTGCGGCGATCACGAGCAGCGTGTTTTCGTCGGTCGACGCGGCGTCGGCTCGCGCTGTCGGGGCCGAATTCACCAACTGGAACGCCAGCGCCTCGAAATCCCGCGCTGTGAGGTCGAAGCTGGAGAAATGAAACACCGGTTCCTTGTCGCCGCACAGATTCGCGTTTTGCGCGAGGAACGTCTGAAATGCGGCGATATCTTGCTGCACCGATGCGAGCAGCCGCTCGCCGGATGTCAGCGCGAGCTGCAGGGTGTCGAAGCCCTTGCCGCCGTCGTAGTAGTCACGCGTGCCGATGTCGGTGAACCCGGCGCCGAGGTTCGCGGCCATGCTGTAGAGCGCGACGTCGTCGCCGCGCCCGCCGAACAGGCGGTCGTTGCCGGCGCCGCCGTCGAGGAAGTCGTTGCCTTTGCCGCCGAAGAGGAAGTCGTTTCCGGCGCCGCCGTCGATCTGGTCGTCGCCCTTTTTGCCTAGGATGAAGTCCTTGCCGCCGGTCCCATTGAGGATGTTATTGCCGTTGGTGCCGACGAGGACGTGGATCTTGTCCCTGCCCATGTGCCCCGAGTGGTGGTCGTCGTCGTCCTTGCGGCCGGACTTTTCGTGCCTATCCTTGTTTTTCGACATGCTGTCTCCCAGGGCCACAACAATGCTCGGCGGCGTGGGGGAATTATGCAGCCTCGGGAGCACGGCCTGCAATCGATAACCCCTTGTCAAAAAGCGTAATATTCGCGG
>JANMSV010000118.1:0-7286 GCA_031389685.1 Betaproteobacteria bacterium | reverse complement strand
ACGCGAATGCTTCCGTTTCGATTGCGCTCGCCGGCTCCGGCGGCGCCGGCGTGATGACCGCCGGCAACATGCTGCTGGAAGCCGCGGCGCAGGCCGGCTACTACGGCCTGATGACGCGCACCAGCGGCCCGCAGATCCGCGGCGGCGAGGCCGCGGCCATGCTGCGTCTGTCGACCTTCCCGGGCGACGGCCAGGACGACCGCTTCCAGGTGCTGGCGGCGATCGACTGGCAGAACGTCGCGCGCTTCGCCGCCGAGCTGCCGCTCGGGCCGGGCAGCCTGATCGTCGGCGACCCGGCACACGGCGAGCCGCCGGAAGTCTTCACGCGCAGTGGCGCGCGTTACGTGCCGGTGCCGCTGAAGGCACTGGCGGGAGAAATTCCCGGCGCCTGGCCGAACATGGTGGCCCTGGGCGTGCTCGCCGGACTCGTCGGCCTGTCCGCCGAGGCGCTCGAGGCGGCGGCGAGGAAGTCGATGAAAAAGGGCCTCGAAGCGGGGATCGCCGCGGCGCGCCTGGGCATGGCGCAGGCCGCGCAGCTGCCGCGCTACCCGCTGCAGCCGCCGCCGGGGAAGTCGCCGCGCTGGCTGATCACCGGCAACGAGGCGGCGGGCTACGGCGCGCTGCGCGGCGGCGTGCGCTTCGTCGCCGCCTACCCCATCACTCCCGCCACCGAGCTGCTCGAGTGGCTCGCGCCCGCGCTCGCCAAGGTCGGCGGCACGCTGGTGCAGGCGGAGGACGAACTCGCCTCGATCAACATGGCGCTGGGCGCGTCCTACGGGGGCGTGCCGTCCCTCACCGCCACCTCCGGGCCGGGGCTGTCGCTGATGATCGAGTCGCTCGGCCTGGGCGTCACCGCCGAAGTCCCGGTGGTGGTGGTCGACGTGATGCGCACCGGCCCCTCGACCGGCATCGCGACCAAGTCGGAGCAGGCCGACCTCGGCATTGCGCTGTACGGACTACACGGCGATGCACCGCACCTGGTCGTCGCGCCGAATTCGCTCGACGACTGCCTCGCCGCCACCGAATGGGCCGTCGGCCTGGCCGAGTCCCTCCAGGTTCCCGCCATCGTGCTCACCGATCAGTATTTCGGCCAGGCGCGCGGCGTGGTGGACGTGCCGAAATCGAACGGCGCGCCGGTCGTGCGCGAAACCGCCGCGGCAGGCGCCGCGGCGTACCAGCGCTACGCGCTCACGCCTTCGGGCGTGTCGCCGATGGCCATCCCCGGCACCGCTGGCGTCACCTACACCGCCGACGGCCTCGAGCACAACGAACGCGGCACGCCCTCCTCGCAGGCGAACGACCACCTCGCGCAAATGGACAAGCGCGCGCGCAAGCTCGCGCAGCTCGATCCCGGCGACGCCTGGGCGAGCGTCGAGGGCGAGGGCGAGACCGCGCTGGTCACGTTCGGCTCCTGCACCGGGCCCGCGCGCGAGGCGCTGGGCCGCGCGCGCGCCGCGGGCGTGGCGATGCGCCTGGTGTCCCTGCGCCTGCTGGCGCCGGCGCAGCCCGGGCGCCTGCAGCGTGCGCTCGCGGGCGTGAAGCGGGTGCTGGTGCTGGAACAGAACCACAGCGGGCAGTTCCTGCGCTACCTGCGCGCCGAATACGACCTGCCCGGCGAAGTGAAGAGCCTGCGCCGTCCGGGGCCGCTGCCCTTCCGCCCGGCTGAAATCCACGAGGCGCTGATGCAATGGAGCGGCGCATGAACGCACCCGCCACGCCCGCCGCGCTCGCGCCCAAGGACTTCAAGTCGGATTACAAGCCGGTGTGGTGCCCGGGTTGCGGCGACTTTTCGGTGCTCTCCGCGATCAACAAGGCGCTCGCCGCGCTCGGCCTCAGGCCGGAAAACGTCGCGGTGGTGTCGGGCATCGGCTGCTCCTCGCGCATCCCGGCCTACACCACCTGCTACGGCTTTCACGGCGTGCACGGGCGCTCGCTGCCCGTCGCCACCGGCCTCAAGGTGGCGCGGCCCGAGCTTACGGTGCTGGTGGCGAGCGGCGACGGCGACGGCTATTCGATCGGCGGCAACCACTTCCTGCACGCCTGCCGGCGCAACGTCGACCTGACCTACATCGTGATGGACAACCACGAGTACGGCATGACCAAGGGCCAGCCCTCGCCGACCACCGAGCCGGACTGGTCCTCGAAGCTCGCGCCCGGCGGCACCGGGCTGCGCGAGTTCCATCCGCTGGTGATCGCGCTGGCCTCGGGCGCCAACTTCATCGCGCGTGCGTTTTCCGGCGATCCCAACGGCGTGGCCGCGCTGCTCGTCGAGGCGGTACGCCATCCCGGCTTCTCGTTCGTGGAGGTGCTCTCGCCCTGCGTGACCTTCCGCCCCGACCAGCGCGGCTGGAAGGCGGCGGTGCGCCCCTCGCCGGTTGAGCCCACCGACGATCCGGCGCGCGCCGCGCGCCGCCTGATGACCGACGACGGCTTCAACCTCGGCGTGCTCTACAGAGGCAGCCGGGCGCCCTATCGGCCGGCGCGAGACGGCGCGCAACGCATCGAGGACCTCGAATGCCAGTTCCGGCTCTAGAAGACTTCATGGCGCGCGCCTACGCGATGGAGCTCGAGGCGACCGAGCGCTACGCGCAGTTCGCCGAGCAACTCGACACGCACAACAACCGCGAGGTGGCGCAGATGTTCCGCAAGCTCGCCGACGTCGAGTCGCTGCACGCCAAACGCATCCTCGACGAGATGCGCTGGCCCAGCATGCCGGCGCTGCCGCCGGCCTACGCCTGGGAGAGCGCCGAGGGGCCCGAGACGGCGCCGTTTGACTCGATGCACTACCTGATGCAGCCGTTCCACGCGCTCGAGATCGCGCTGCGCTGCGAGCAGCAGGCGCAGAAGTACTTCGAGGACATCGCCGCGGCGCAGGTGCCGCCGGCGGTGCGCACTGCGGCGCTCGAAATGGCCGGGGAGGAACGCGAGCACGTGCGCCTGATCCAGCAATGGCTCAAGCGCGTGCCGCGGCCCGCGCCCGGCTGGGACGAAGACCCCGATCCGCCGCGCACCACCGGATGAAAGTGCTCCAACCGCAGGGCTGGGCGCCGCCCGTGGGCTACGCCAACGGCGTCGCCGCGCGGGGCACCGTGGTGTTCGTCGCCGGGCAGGTGGGCTGGGATGCGGCGCAAAAATTCAATTCCGTGGATCTCGTGCCGCAGTTCGAGCAGGCGCTGAGGAACGTGCTCGCGGTGCTCGCCGAAGCCGGCGGCCGCCCGGAGCACATCTGCCGCATCACCGCCTACTGCTGTGACAAGCCCGCCTACCTCGCCGCGCGGCCGCAGCTCGGCCACATCTGGAAATCGCTCATGGGAAAGCACTACCCGGCGATGAGCATGATCTTCGTCGCCGACCTGCTCGACGCCCCGGGTAAGATCGAACTCGAGGCCACCGCAGTGATTCCGGAGGAGCACCCATGAGAGGACTGAAAGGCAAGACGGCCATCGTCACCGGGGGCGCCGCCGGCATCGGCGCGGCCATCGTCGAGCGCTTCAAGGCCGAAGGCACGCAGGTGGTGGTGTTCGACCTGAACGGCGCAAAGAAAGTCGACATCACCGATTACGCCGCGGTGAAGCAGGCCGTCGCCGCGGCGGGGCCGGTCGACATCCTGGTCAACAACGCGGGCTGGGACATGTTCAAGCCGTTCCTCGCCACCGACCCGGCGTTCTGGCAGAAGATCATCGCCATCAACCTCGTCGGGCCGATGAACCTCCTGCACTGCGTGCTGCCCGGCATGGCGGAGCGCGGCGGTGGGAAGGTGGTGAACATCGCCTCCGACGCCGGGCGCGTGGGCTCTTCCGGCGAGGCGCCCTACTCCGCCTGCAAAGGCGGCATCATCGCGCTGACCAAGACCCTGGCGCGCGAGTTGGCAGGTAAGGGCGTGCGCCTGAACACCGTCTGCCCCGGGCTGACGGAAACCAACATGCTCGAGCAGTTCATGCTGGGCGCGGGCAATCCGGACAAGCTGCGTGAAGCCTATCGCCGCGCGGTGCCCGTCGGGCGCCTGGGCAAACCCGAGGACATTGCGGGCGCGGTGCTGTTCCTCGCCAGCGACGATGCGGACTTCATCACCGGCCAGACCATCAGCGTCTCGGGCGGGCTGACGATGCACGGCTGAAGACGAGTGTCGCCGCCGTGGCGATGAACAGCGCGATCGCCGCGGCGTTGCCCCAGGCACCGGCGCTGGTCGAGACGAAGACGCGGATCGCCAGCGAAGCGTGCAGCAGGGCGAGCGGCAGGTACAGAACGCTGTGGTAGGGCAGCGACACGCGCAGCACCGCCGGCAGGATCACCGGCGCGTGCCCGAACACCATCGAGAACACGAAGCCCACGAAGATCGCGTGCAGGGCGGCGTCGACCGCGCTCGCCGCGGCGAGCAGCGCGCCGCCCAGCGCGAGCCAGGCGTAACCGGAGAGCAGGCACACCGCGACGTAGCGCGGCAGCGCCGTCTGGCGCACGGTCAGGCGCGCGAGGTCGAAGGCGAACAGCCACAGGGCGAGCAGCAGCAGCACGACGCCCATCATGCGGGGCGCGAGCGGCGTAATCATGAGGAGCACTGCGATCACCAGAAATGCGAAGCGCACGGCCGGCGTGCGCTTGAGATAGCGCGAGAGCTCCAGCCGCTCGCCGCCGATGGTGAGCGCAAAAAACGCGATCCACCACGGCACCGCGGGCTGCCCGGCAAACAGGAACAGGTTGCCCGCGAGCCAGGCCACGGCGCCCGCGAGGAGCGTCGCCATCTCGAGCGAGCGCTGGCGTGCGAACACTGCGGCGCTCGCCGCGACGAGCGCCGCCGCGGCGAAAATCATCAGGGCGAACCCCGGAACGACAAGGCCGGCGCTCAGGCAGACCCCGCCCAGCCCGCTCGCAAGCGGCGCCGCGTAGGCCCACAAACGCCCGAGCGCCACCGCGCGCTCCAGCCCGATCACGGTGCCGAGGAACCCCGAGACCATCAGCGCGCCGTGCAGGGCGATGGCGCCCGCCGGCGCGGGGATCGACGCACCGAGGCGCACCAGGCCGCCCGCGATGCCGAGGGCGAGCGAGGCGAAACCCAGCACCAGCAGCGGCACTCGCCAGCGCGGCAGCACGCTCAGGACCAGCCGAACCGGCTCTGCGCTTCCGGGCTCATGCGCTCGGGCGTCCACGGCGGTTCCCACACCAGCTCGACCCGGACGTCGGTGCCCTCGGGGACGCGAGCGCGGATCGCGGCGGCGGCCTCCTCCACCAGGTAGGGCGCGACCGGGCAGGCGGGCGAGGTCATGGTCATCTCGACATGCACGCGGCCGGGCTCGCAGTGCACGGCGTAGACCAGGCCGAGATCGACGATGTTCATGCCCGCTTCCGGATCCTCGACCGACTGCAGCGCTGCACGCATCTCCGCTTCGTCGTTCATCCCGCCAGTTCAGCGCAACCAGGCGCAGGCGCGTTGACGTGCGTCAATCAATTGTCACGCGGCGCCGGCCGGCGCCCGTGCACCAGAGTTGATCCGCGTCAACGCAGGGCATTGACCGCGACCCGCCCTGCGGGGCTAGAGTGTGGCCTCTTATAACAACATGTTGGGGTCAAAATCGTGGAAACCACTATAGGTAGGGCCCCTGAGCGGGCAGCGGTGGCACTGCCGCTGGCGGTGATCAAGCGCGACGGCACGCTCGCCGCCTTCAACGCCGGCAAGATTGCCGCCGCGCTGGCACGCGCCGGCGCTGCGACCGGCGAGTTCGGCGAGACGCGCGCGGCCGCGCTCGCCGCAGAGGCGGTCAAGGTGATCGCGCACCGCTTCAGCAACGCCACGCCCACCATCGAGAACATCCAGGACGTCGCCGAGCAGGTGCTGATCGCGGTCGACTTCCTCGCCACCGCGCGCGCCTACATCGTCTACCGCGAGCAGCACAAGCGCCTGCGTGCGGACCGGCGCACGGTGGTGGACGTCGCCACGTCGATGAACGAGTACCTCGAGCGCCAGGACTGGCGCGTCAACGCCAACGCCAACCAGGGCTACTCGCTCGGCGGGCTGATTCTGAACGTCGCGGGCAAGGTGACGGCGAACTACTGGCTGTCGCACGTCTATCCGCCGGAGGTGGGGCGCGCGCACCGCGCGGGCGACCTGCACGTCCACGATCTGGACATGCTCGCGGGCTACTGCGCGGGCTGGTCGCTGCGCACGCTGCTCGCCGAGGGGTTGAACGGCGTGCCGGGCAAGGTCGAAGCGGCGCCGGCGCGCCACCTGTCGAGCGCCGTGGGCCAGATCGTGAACTTTCTCGGCACCCTGCAGAATGAATGGGCGGGCGCGCAGGCCTTCAGTTCCTTCGATACCTATCTCGCGCCCTACGTGCGCAAGGACCGGCTGCCCTACGTCGAAGTGAAGCAGTCCATCCAGGAGCTGGTCTACAACCTCAACGTGCCCTCGCGCTGGGGCACGCAGACGCCGTTCACCAACCTCACCTTCGACTGGACCTGCCCGGAAGACCTGAAGCGCCAGCTGCCGGTGATCGGCGGCGAGGAGATGGCCTTTACTTACGGCGAGCTCGCACCCGAGATGGCGATGATCAATCGCGCCTACATCGAGGTGATGACGGCGGGCGACGCCAAGGGGCGCGTGTTCACCTTTCCGATCCCGACCTACAACATCACCAAGGATTTCGACTGGGATGGCCCGCTCACCGACGAGTTGTTCGCCATGACCGCGAAGTACGGCCTGCCGTACTTCCAGAACTTCGTCAATTCGGATCTCGAGCCGCACATGGTGCGCTCGATGTGCTGCCGGCTCCAGCTCGACCTGCGCGAGCTCCTGAAGCGCGGCAACGGCCTATTCGGCTCGGCCGAACAGACCGGCTCGGTGGGCGTGGTGACGCTCAACTGCGCGCGCCTGGGCTACCTGCACCGGGGCGACCAGGCGGCGCTGCTCGCGCGCGTGGACGCGCTGCTCGAGCTCGGTCGCGCGAGCCTGGAGATCAAGCGCAAGGTGATCCAGCGGCACATGGACGCGGGGCTGTTCCCCTACACCAAGCGCTACCTCGGCACGCTGCGCAACCATTTCTCCACGCTGGGCGTGAACGGGCTGAACGAGATGATCCGCAACTTCACCGGCGGCGAGCACGACATTACGAGCGACTGGGGACACGCCTTTGCCTGCCGCCTGCTCGATCACGTGCGCGCGCGCATGGTCGAATTCCAGGAGCAGACCGGGCACCTCTACAACCTCGAGGCGACGCCGGCCGAAGGCACGACGTATCGCTTCGCCAGGGAAGACCGCAAGCGCCATCCCGGCATCCTGCAGGCGGGCACCGAGA
>JANMSV010000112.1:0-46234 GCA_031389685.1 Betaproteobacteria bacterium | reverse complement strand
TCTTGCTGAAATTGCCGTTCTCGTCCTGCTCCCAGTACCAGTCGGAGGCCAGTTCGGTCAGGCTGCGGTAGCGGGCTTCGCTTTCGCGCAGTTCGGCGGTCCGCTCCTGCACCGTCTGCTCCAGTTCCCTGCTGTAGTGCTCGAGTTTCCTGTACAGCAGCCGCACCTCCAGAAGATTGTGGACGCGCGCCTTGACTTCGACCAGATCGAAGGGCTTGCTGATGAAATCCTTTGCGCCGGCCTGCAACGCGCGCAACTTGTGGCCAGGCTGGGCGGTGATCACCAGGACCGGAAGGTAGCCGTCCGCAGGGTTTGTCTTGAGGCCTTCCATCACCTGGAATCCATCCATACCGGGCATCTGCAGGTCGAGCAGGATCAGGTCGTAGCGGTTCTTGCGATGCAGCGCGCAGACCTCCTGTGGATTCATCGTTGAGGCAACGCCGGTGTAGCCGGCTTCGCGCAGCATCTGTTCGAGCAGGCTGACGTTCGACTCCTGATCGTCAACGATCAGGATGCTGGCGTTGAGAATGTCGGGCGCACTGACCATCATCCTTGTGCCTCTTTATTTGCGCGGGCCGATTGCGTTTTCGAAAATTTCAGCGCCTCGTCCAGCGTATCCATGAACTCGTTGACTTTGATCGGTTTGGTGAGATAACGGAAGAATCCTGCGGCCAGGCCTTTCGCGATATCGTTGGGCATTGCATTGGCACTGAGCGCGACCACCGGGATGTGCGCTGTCGCCGGTTCTGCGCGCAGGATTTTCAGCGCCTGGATACCGCTGATGCCAGGCAGATTGATGTCCATCAGGATGACATCCGGCCGGGAGGCGCGCGCAATCTCGATGCCGCGGTTGCCGTCCATCGCACTCAGCAAGCGGATATCGGGACGGCGCGCGATGAGATCCTCGACCAGCATCAGATTAGCAGGGTTGTCCTCGACATAGAGCAGAGTGCGCAGCTGCACGCCGGCTTGAAATTGCGCCTGGGCGACTGCCGTGGGTTTGGCTGCGTCGGCGGCAAGTTGTGGTTCAGCCGTCAGGTTCAGTTCGATCCAGAACACACTGCCCTTCCCGACCGTGCTTTGCACGCCGATTTCGCCCTTCATCAATTCGACCAGCCGCTTGCTCACCATCAGGCCGATGCCGGTGCCTTCCTCGATGCCGGCCTCTTTTCCGAGACGATTGAACGGCTGGAAAAGCTGCGTCAGCTTATCCGGAGTCAATCCCTCGCCGGTGTCCTTGACACTGATGCGAATGCGTCCTGGGGTGCTCTCGATGCAGTCCACGACGACCGATCCGCCGGCCTTGTTGTATTTGACCGCGTTGGAAAGAAGGTTGATGAGAACCTGCTTCACCCGGGTCCGGTCGGCTGTGACAAAGTACGGGCATTCGAACTGGGGAAAGCTCATGCGGATGTCGCGCTTTTGCGCCTGCGGTTCGATCATGGCGTGGCATTCGTGCATGACTTCGGTGAGCGATATCGGTTCCAGCGACAGCGGCAGCTTGCCGGATTCGATCAGCGAGAGATCGAGGATTTCGTTGATCAGTTCCAGCAGGTACCACCCCGCCTTGAGAATTTGATCGATGCTTCGCTTCTGGGTGGGCGTTGGCAGCGGCGAACCGGACTCCATCAACTGGGCGAAACCGAGGATCGCACTGAGCGGCGTGCGCAGCTCATGGCTCATGCTGGACAAGAAATCCGATTTCGCGAGGTTGGCTTTTTCCGCAACGGCCATGGCCTGGTTCAGTTCCACTTCGACCTGCTTGCGCACGGAATTGTCGGTGCCGATCAACAGGTATCCGATGACGTCGCCATAGTCGTCGCGCAGCGCCGTGATCGAGATGAGGGCCGGAAAGCGGCCGCCATCCTTGCGGATATAGGTCAATTCATAGATGTCCTCGACCCCGCGCGACGCTTTGTAGGCCAGGGCCTCGAATCCCGGCGTAATTGGGGTTGCGAGCTCGCGGCTCAATGCCTGGGCGCGTGCCGCCACTTCCTGCGGATCATGAATGTCGCTCGGTCTTATCTTGTTCACGACTTCGGCGGCCGTGTATCCCAGCATGCGCTCGGCGCCGATATTGAATAACTGGATGATGCCTTTTTCGTCGGTGGCGATAATCGAGAAATTGGCGCTGGTGAGGATCGCGGTCTGCAAGGCCCCCGTTTTAAGCAGCGCTTCCTGGCGCCGCACTTCGCTGGCGCCATCACCCTTGCCGGCAGCGTCGGCAAGGGTGAAACCGCCTTCTGTTTCGGACATGGCCGACCTCCACGAAAAACGTACAACGATCGGCGGGGGAACTGCGCCAGTCGGGCCGGCAACAGAAGATGGCGGCCTCGCCCAGCAGAAAAAGGCCGCGCCTCTACCAAGGCGGCTGTGGAGGATAACGATCTTTGCGACGGACGTATGTGCGCTGGCGCGCACAGGTCGGCTTAGCGGAGGACCAACCCGCCTTCGCCTTCCCAGCGCCGCTCGGCGGATAGCTCGGAACTTTCGAACCGCCGGGCCGCCTCGGGCCAGTTCACCACCGACCACCAGTTCTTCAGATAGTCGGCGCGCCGATTCTCATACTTCAGGTAATAGGCATGCTCCCAGACATCGTTGAGCAGCACCGGAAAGTGCCCTTGCATCAGCGGATTGTCGTGACCGGGGGTGGTGGTCACCTGCAGTTTCCCGCCGTCGTTCTGGACGCGCGCGAGCCAGACCCATCCGGAGCCGAACACCTTGCTTCCCGCTTCGGCGAACCGGGTCTTGAATTGCTCGAATCCACCGAAATCGCGTTTGATCGCCTCGGCAAGGGCGCCGGCGGGTTCACCACCTCCGCCTGGAGACATGGCCCGCCACAGCATGCTGTGGTTTACGTGTCCACCCGCGTTGTTGCACACAGCAGTTCGCGCTGCTTCCGGAATCCGGCTCGGATTGAGCAACAGCCAGAGCGCCGTGCGTTCGCGCAGTTCCGGATAATTGCCGAGTGCTGAATTCAGGTTCTCCACGTACGACGCGTGATGCTTGTCGTGATGCAGCATCATGGTGCGCGCGTCGATGTGCGGCTCCAGCGACGCAGGCGAATAGGGCAAAGCCGGCAGCACATGCCTCGATTGGACAGTTTCCAGATCGTCCATATTGGTGGGATTCAATCTACGGTTCGATGCGGGCACCGTCTGTGTGCTGGCGCACAAGTGTGAAACGCGAGGCACGGCCGGCATCAGCGCGTGATGGACCGCAGCAAACTCTGACGCGGGGGGAGTGCATGCGCGCGCCGGAACGCGGCCTGGAACAAGCATGGCAACCCGCCGGGTGCGCCCCGGCGGGTGTTCGAGCGCTACTCCTTGGTTTCGATTTGCTCCAGCTTCTCCTCGGCAGACGGACGCGCACGCTCGCGGCGCGGCCGGCCGAGCGGCACCGCTTCGGGCTCGGTGGCCGGCGCTTGCGATCGGTCGGGTCGCGTTTCGACCATTTGCAGACCGGCGCTCTCCAGCAAATCGCGGGTGTTAACGCGCGGCTGCTGAGGTTCCAATGGCGCCCGGGACTGGGGCGTCGGCTCGGCGCGTACGGGTTCGTGGTGCACCGGCTCTACTCGCGCAGGCTGTTGCTGCACCGGCTCCGTTCTAAGCGGTTCTCGGTGTGCGGGTTCCTCGCGCACAGGCACCTGATGCACCGTTTCTTCGCGAGCACGGGCCTCTTCGCGCACCTGCGCCTCATGCATCTGCCGCTCCATTGCGCGCAGCTCCCTTTCGTCCGGCTCCCTGGCATGGTAAGCGGGGGTCTGGGCGTCCTGGATAGGCTGCTCCGCGCGTCCGTTCTCGTTGCCCGACGACGGGGCAAGCGGATCGCGCGACTGGTCTGGCCGCCGCTCGCGCTGGCGGCCGCGCCGGCCGCGGCGCTGTTCGCCACCTTCGCGCTCCCCGGCTTGGACCGGATCGCCTGCAGGTCGCGGTCCCTGCTGCGGCTGTTGCTGCTGGGGCTGTTGCTGCTGGGCCTGTTGCTGCTGGGGCGGTCGCTGCTGGTGCTGCGGGCGCTGCTGGTCCGGGCGGCGCTCGCCACCTTGAGGGCGCCCGTCGCGCTGTGGCTGTCCGCCGTGGCGCTGATCGGGTCGCCGCTCGCCGCCTTGCTGCGGGCGGCGCTGCTCGCCACGGTGCTCATCCCGGGGACGCTCGCGCCGATGGTCGCGGCGTTCGCCACCGCCATGGCGCTGATCAGGTCGGCGCTCGCGGGACTGATAGTCGCGTCGCGGCTCGCGCGCCGGACGCGCGGTGTCGGCGGCCGCACGCGCCACTGGGGCTTCCTGCTTGTCCGCCTTGAACCAGCCGAGAATCCGGCCCATGAAGCCTGACCGGGACGCAGCCTCCGGCCGCGCCGCAGCGGGGCGGGGCGCTGCGCGCGCGGATGCCTGAGACGCCGCCTGCGGCAGCCGCTCGGGCACGTTGGGTGCCGGCTGATCGGGCACGATGCCTTTCACCGCGGCTTCGGGCCGCTCCTTCTTGGCTTCGCCGGCTGCGTCTTCCGGCTTGGGTTCCTCCGGCTGCTCGACCATCTCGTAGCTTGCCGGCACGTGTTCCATGGCGTTGAGTTCGTCATGGCGCAGGCGCTGGATCTTGTAGTGCGGCGTCTCCAGGTGCGGGTTCGGCACCAGGATGATGTTGACCTTGAGGCGCGCTTCGAGCTTCTGGATCTCGGCGCGCTTCTCGTTGAGCAGGAAGCTCGCCACGTCGACCGGCACCTGCACATGCACCGCGCCGGTGTTCTCCTTCATGGCTTCTTCCTGCAGGATGCGCAGCACGTGCAGCGCGGTGGACTCGGTGCCGCGGATGAACCCGGTGCCGCTGCAACGCGGGCAGCTGATGTGCGCGGTCTCCTCCAGCGAGGCCTGCAGCCGCTGGCGCGACAGCTCCAGCAGCCCGAAGCGCGAAATCTTGCTGACCTGCACGCGTGCGCGGTCATAGCGCAGCGCATCGCGGAACCGGTTCTCCACCTCGCGCTGGTTCTTCAGCGATTCCATGTCGATGAAGTCGACCACGATCAGGCCGCCCAGGTCGCGCAGGCGCAACTGCCGGGCGACTTCGTCCGCCGCCTCGAGGTTGGTGCGCGTCGCGGTTTCCTCGATGTCGCTGCCCTTGGTCGCGCGCGCCGAGTTGACGTCCACCGCCACCAGCGCCTCGGTATGGTCGATCACGATCGCGCCGCCCGAAGGCAGGCTCACGTGGCGCGAGTACGCGCTCTCGATCTGGTGTTCGATCTGGAAGCGCGAGAACAGGGGCACGTCGTCGCGGTACAGCTTGACCTTGCCGACGTTGGCCGGCATCACGGTCTGCATGAAGGCGAGCGCCTGCTCGTAGATTTCCTCGGTGTCGATCAGGATCTCGCCGATGTCGGGCTGAAAATAGTCGCGAATGGCGCGGATCACCAGGCTGGATTCGAGGTAGATCAGGAACGGCTTCCTGTCCTGGGTCTTGCCAGCGCCATCCACCGCGCTCCACAGCTGCAGCAGGTAGTTGAGGTCCCACTGAAGTTCCTCGGGCGCACGGCCAATCGCCGCGGTGCGCGCGATCACGCTCATGCCCTCGGGAAGCTGCAGGCTGTCCAGGGTGTCGCGCAGCTCGTTGCGGTCCTCGCCCTCGATACGACGCGATACGCCGCCGCCCCGAGGATTGTTCGGCATCAGGACGAGGTACCGTCCCGCGAGGCTGATATAGGTGGTGAGGGCCGCGCCTTTGGTGCCGCGCTCGTCCTTCTCGACCTGAACGATCAGGTCCTGGCCCTCGGTAAGCGCATCCTGGATGCGCGCCCGGCCGACGTCCACGCCGGGCTTGAAAAAGATCTTGTCGACCTCCTTGAAAGGCAGGAACCCGTGCCGTTCCTCGCCGTAATCGACGAAGGCGGCCTCGAGGCTGGGCTCGACGCGGGTGATAATGCCTTTGTAGATGTTGCTCTTGCGTTGCTCCCTGGATGCGGATTCGATGTCGAGGTCAACCAGCTTCTGGCCTTCTACTATGGCGACTCGCAGCTCTTCCTGCTGGGTCGCGTTAAACAACATGCGTTTCACTTATTGTTCTCCTGCGCGCGCAGGAGACCCGGCGTTCCGTCGGTCAGCGCTCTCCTTTGGGGCTGGAAACCGATTGCGAAGGGGCGGGGATAAATCCTGCCGCGCGCTATTGGGTAGTATCGCTACTTAGGGTGAGCGAACATCACCACTGCTTCAGGTCCGGCTGTGGCCAAACAGGAGGCGGGTTGCAGGTTCCGGCGGCGAATTGAAGCTACGCCACGCCCTTCGAACCTGTGCCTCGCATCTCGAAGCAACGCGCAGATAATACGAAAAATGAATGACTTAAGCAAGGCTCGCGCGACCCTACTCGAAGTTGGGGAGGAGAGCGCCGGGCAGCGCATCGACAATTTCCTTCTGCGCCGCCTCAAAGGGGTGCCGAAGAGCCACGTCTACCGGGTGCTGCGCAGCGGGGAGGTCAGGGTCAACAGCGGCCGGATCAAGCCGGATTACCGCCTGCAGCCTGGCGACCGGGTCAGGGTCCCGCCCGTGCGGGTCGCCACCCCCGCGGCGAAGCCCGCGCCACGTCCGCTCGATCTGCCCATCGTGTACGAAGACGCCGCGCTGCTGGTGCTCGACAAGCCCTCCGGCGTTGCAGTCCATGGGGGCAGCGGCGTGAGCTACGGGGTGATCGAGTCGCTGCGCGCGGAGCGGCCTGCGGCAAAATCCCTGGAACTCGCGCATCGCCTCGACCGCGACACCTCCGGGCTGCTGATCATCGCCAAGAAGCGCAGTGCGCTGGTCGAACTGCACCGCATGCTGCGCGAGGGTGAAGTGGAAAAGATCTATGCCGCGCTGGTGCAGGGCCGATGGAGGGGCGGGGAGCGCGAATTGAGCGATCGGTTGCACAAGTTCGTCACCGCCGCGGGCGAGCGCCGCGTCGCGGTGCACGGTGAAGGGCAGACGGCAGTGACCCGGGTGAAACCGGTCGCGGTGGCGGACGACTGCAGCCTGCTGGAACTGCAGCTGCTGACCGGACGAACGCACCAGATCCGGGTCCATCTGGCGCACGCGGGCCATCCGGTCCTGGGAGACGACAAATACGGCGATTTCGCGCTCAACCATGCGCTGGCGCGGCAGGGGGTGAAGCGCTTGCTGCTGCACGCGCGCCGCCTGTCGCTGGCCCACCCGCTGACGGGCGTGGCCCTCAGGTTCGACGCGCCCCTGCCGCCCGATATGCGCCGCTTTGCGGAGGCGCGCCTTGCGCTACAGCCTGATCGTCTTTGACTGGGACGGGACGCTGCTCGACTCGGCGGCGGGCATCGTCGAGTCGATCCAGGAAGCGGCGCGCGACTTGCGGCTCCCGGTGCCCGCGCGCGAGACCGCCCGCCACGTCATCGGCCTGGGTCTGCAGGATTCGCTGCGCACGGCGGTGCCGAGCCTGCCGGAGGAGAAGTACCGGGAGTTTGCCGAGGCCTACCGCAGGCACTTCCTGGTTCGGCAGGGCTCGATGGGGCTGTTTCCCGGGATTCGCGAGCTGCTGCAGGACCTGCATGCCGCAGGCCACTGCCTTGCGGTGGCGACTGGCAAGAGCCGCCGCGGTCTCGACCATGCGCTCGAATCCAACGCGCTGCGCAGGTACTTTGCCGCGTCGCGCTGCGCCGACGAGACCAACCCGAAGCCGCACCCGGCCATGCTGCTCGAGTTGATGCAGCAGCTGGCGGCCACGCCCGGGCAGGCGCTGATGATCGGCGATACCTCGCATGATCTGGAAATGGCTCGAAGCGCGGGCGTGGACGCGGTGGCGGTTTCCTATGGAGCGCATCCGGGCGCCTCGCTGAGCGCCCTTGCGCCGCGCGCCTGCGTCGCAAGCGTCATTGAGCTGCGCGAATGGCTGACGGCGAACGCCTGATCTGCGATTCGTCCGCGCTGCAGGACGCGGGCAAGGGCGTGCGCTTCGAAGTCGAGTACTTCGGCGACACGGCGCCTGCATTTGCGGTGCGCTACGCTGGCCGTGTTTACGGTTACCTCAACCGCTGCGCGCATGTGGCGATGGAACTGGATTGGCGCGCAGCCGAGTTCTTCGATCTGCAGGGACGCGATTTGATATGCTCGACGCATGGTGCCGTCTACGCCGCCGACAGCGGCCGCTGCCTGGGCGGACCCTGCGGCGGCACGCCGCTGGTGCGCCTGAAAATCGAGGAGTACGCCGGGCAGGTCTATTTCATGGGAGTCGACGATGGCTGACAACGACGGGCAGTGGGAGCGCGGCATGATTGAGAAACTCGCCACTGCGGCGCTCAAGGAGCAGCGGCGCGCGCGCCGGTGGGGCATTTTCTTCAAGCTGATGACCTTCGCCTATGTGACGGTGATCATCCTGCTGGCGATGGATTGGAAGGGCGGCGGCGAAACCAAGGGCAGGCACACCGCGCTGGTCGAAGTGAATGGCATCATCGCGCCCGGGACCGACGCCAGCGCCGAGCGCGTGACCGCGGCGCTGCAGAGCGCCTTCAAGGACAAGAATACCCAGGGCGTGCTGGTGCGCATCAACAGTCCCGGCGGCAGCCCGGTGCAGGCACAGAATATTTACGAGGAAATGCGCCGGCTGCGTCAAAAGCACCCCGGCATTCCTTTGTACGCCGTGGTCGAAGACTTGTGCGCCTCGGGCGGCTATTACGTCGCGGCCGGCGCGGACCGGATCTTCGTCGCCAAGTCGAGCATTGTCGGCTCGATCGGCGTGCGCATGGACGGATTCGGAGTCACCGGGCTGATGGACAAGCTCGGCGTCGAGCGCCGGCTGCTCACCGCCGGCGAGAACAAGGGCTTCATGGATCCGTTCCTGCCGGTGGACGAGAAGCAGCGGCTGCACGCGCAGGCCCTGCTGGATGACATCCACCAGCAGTTCATCGGCGTGGTGCGCGAAGGGCGTGGCAAGCGGCTCAAGGAGACCCCGGACATGTTCTCCGGGCTGATCTGGACCGGCCAGAAAAGCGTGGAACTGGGCCTGGCCGATGCGGTCGGCAGCATGGAATACGTGGCGCGCGAAGTAATCAAGGCCGAGAACATCGTGGACTACACGCAGAAAGAAAACATCGCGGAGAAGTTCGCCCGGCGACTGGGCGCGGGGGCTGCGGGCGCAATCCTCGAGCTGGCGCTGCGGCAGGCGCCGCAGCTGCGCTAGGCCTGCAGCAGGAACACCGCCGGGCGCCGCCCGATGGCGGCTCGCCGGAGGCGCCACTGCGCCACCGTGTGCGTGGAAATTTCCTCGGAGGGCAGGGTCAGGTCCGCAGCGACGCACAGCCGGGTGCCGGGCGCGCAGCATTCCAGCAGCGCCCCGAGCAGCGCTGCATTGCGATACGGCGTTTCAATGAAGATCTGCGTCTCGCGCTCGGCGCGCGAGCGCCGCTCGAGCGCGTGGATGTGTTGCGCGCGCGCCGGCGCCTCGCGCGGCAGGTAGCCGCAAAACGCAAAGCGCTGGCCTTCCAGGCCCGAGGCCATCAGCGCCAGCAGGATCGCAGAGGGACCGACCAGGGGAATCACGCGAAAGCCTTCGGCGTGCGCGGCGGCGACCAGCGCTGCGCCGGGGTCCGCCACGGCGGGGCTGCCGGCCTCGGCAAGCACCCCCAGGGGGCGGCCCGCGCGCAGCGGCGCGAGCAGAGCGGGCGCGTCGCCCGCGATCTCCCGAATGTTCAGTTCCCGAATGGCGCAGGGCATGCCCAGTGCGCCGAGGAAGGCCCGCGCGCTCCTGGCGTTCTCGACTGCGAAATCGCGCAACGCACGGACTGTTTCCGCCGCCACGGCAGGCAGCGCTTCTGCCGCCCGCCCGCCCAGCGGCGCCGGCACCAAATACAGCGCAGGTCTCATGTGCGCAACACAGGCATCCCGGCCAGCGCCAGCATCTCGGTCAGCGCGATCAATGGCAGCCCGATGAGCGCGGTCGGATCCTCCCCATCGATGCGTGCGATCAAGGCGATGCCCAGTCCTTCGGATTTCGCGCTGCCGGCGCAGTCGTAGGGTTGTTCACGCCGCAAATAGTCTTCGATCTGAGCGGCGTTGAGACGACGAAAATGCACCAGGCAGGGCACCACGCGCGCGCTCAGCGCTCCGCTGCGTGCATCGAGCAGCGCCAGGGCAGTGTCGAAGCGGGCGGTCCTGCCGCTCATGGCGGAGAGTTGGCGTGCCGCATTGGCATGCGTGCCGGGCTTGTCGAGGACCACGCCCTCGCAGGAGGCCACCTGGTCCGCGCCGACGATCAGCGCGTGCGGAAAGCGTGCGGCGACCGCGCGTGCCTTCAGCCCTGCCAGGCGTTCCGCGGTGAGGGCCGTCGCCTCTTCGGGCGAGGCTCGCTCATCCACGCCCGGGTCCGCGCACTCGAAGGCAAGTCCCAAGCGTCCCAGCAGCTCTTTGCGGTAGCGGGACGTCGAGGCGAGCACCAATTGGCGGGATTCTGGCATGACTTTGTTTTGACACGGTTTTTCGGCAATGATATCATCCGCGCCCTCATGCCGCAGCAGTCGGCTCGGTTTCCCCAAATCGACGGCTTCGAGTTTGCAGCAGCCGGCGGAAGCTTGCGCGGCTCCTGGCCGGTGAATGTTTTCGCCCGGCTGCGAGGTGTGCTGCATGACGACTCGGGCGCGGTCGAGTACGAGTTACTGGGTCAACGCGGTTCGTACGGGCAGTCGCAGCTGGTACTGCAGGCAAAAGCGCGATTGACTTTGACTTGCCAACGTTGCCTCGGCGCAGTGGAATGTGTGCTGGCGCCGCGGGCGACCTTGTTGCTGGCGGCGTCGCAGTCGGAGATCGATGCAGACCCGATTACGCCGGAGATGCCCGAGCGTGTGGTCGCGCAAAAGGAGATGGCGGTGCGCGATCTGGTGGAAGACGAGCTGCTGCTGGCGCTGCCGTACGCGCCGCGGCACGAGAATTGTTCGGCGCGAGGCAGGGCGGAACCGGGCGGGCGGCAATTGCCGTTCGCAGCGTTGCGCGGCATGCTGCGCGGCAATAGTAAACACTAACAGGAGCAAGCACATGGCGGTACAGCAGAACAAGAAATCCGCGTCGCGGCGCGGCATGCATCGCGCCCACGACTTCCTGGTCAACCCGCCGCTGGCGGTGGAGCCGACGACGGGCGAAGTGCACCTGCGCCATCACGTCAGTCCCACCGGCTACTATCGCGGCAAGAAGGTCGCGAAGGCCAAAGGCGAGTAGGCGCGCGATCGTTCGAGTCCTGCGCCCTTCGCGCGGGCGCCCAAGGCTCGATGGACATCACCGTCGCCATCGACTGCATGGGGGGCGATCACGGGCCCCACGTGACAGTCCCCGCCGCGCTCGAGCTGCAGCGCGAGCACGCGGACGTGGCCGTGATCCTGGTCGGCCGAAGTGAGGCGCTCGAGGCGGAACTCGCCCGCTGCGGCGCGCTGGCCGGGCCCCGCATGCGCGTGCATCATGCGGGTGAGGTGGTCACCATGGACGAACCCCCGGCGCAAGCCCTGCGCTACAAGAAAGACTCCTCAATGCGCGTGGCGGTCAACCTGGTCAAGAGCGGCGCAGCGCATGCCTGCGTGAGTGCCGGCAACACCGGCGCGTTGATGGCCACTTCGCGTTACGTACTGAAGACCCTGGCAGGCATCGATCGGCCAGCGATTGCGACGGTGCTGCCCAATATGCGGGGCGGCGGGACCTATGTCCTGGACCTGGGCGCCAACGTCGATTGCACGCCGGAGCAATTGATGCAGTTCGGCGTGATGGGCGCGATGCTGGTGGCGGCGCTCGAGCACCGGGAGCGGCCGACGGTAGGATTGCTGAACATCGGCGTGGAAGACATCAAGGGCAACGAGACCGTGAAGCTGGCGGGCGAGTTGCTGCGCGACAGCGGGCTGAACTTCCACGGCAATGTCGAGGGCGACGACATCTTCAAGGGGACGACCGACGTGGTGGTCTGCGACGGGTTCGTCGGCAACTCGGTGCTCAAGGCGTCGGAAGGCGTGGTGCACATGATCGTCGCATTCCTGCGCCAGGAGTTTTCGCGCAATGCATTTCGCAGGCTCGCGGCAATCGTGTCTCTGCCGGTGCTCAAGGCGCTGCGCCGGCGCATGGATCCCGCGCGCTACAACGGCGCCAGCCTGCTGGGGCTGCGCGGGGTGGTGATCAAGAGCCATGGGTCGGCCGATGCGTATTCGTTCGGCAAGGCGCTGGAGCGGGCGGTCGAGGAAGTGCGCAATGACGTGATCCAGCGTATTGCGCAGCGCATGTCGCAGATGCATCCCGCGGTGCCGGTCGATCGCGCGGGCGCGCGATGATCTACTCCCGCATCGTCGGCACCGGCAGCTACCTGCCGCCGCGCGTGGTCACCAACGCGGAGTTCGCGACGCGGCTCGACACCAGCGATGCGTGGATCCGTGAGCGCACCGGCATCGCGCAGCGGCACATCGCCGACGAGTCCCAGGCGTCCAGCGATCTGGCGCTTGAGGCGAGCCGCGCCGCTCTGGCGGCGGCCGGGCTGCGGGCCGGGCAAGTGGACCTGATCGTGCTCGCGACTTCGACGCCCGATTTCATCTTCCCGAGCACCGCCTGCCTGCTGCAGGCCAAGCTAGGTACCGGGAACTGCGCCGCTTTCGACCTGCAGGCGGTGTGCAGCGGGTTCGTGTACGCACTGGCAACCGCCGACAATTTCATCCGCGCCGGGACGCACAAGTGCGCGCTGGTGATCGGCAGCGAGGTGTTTTCGCGCATCCTCGACTGGAACGATCGCGGCACCTGCGTGCTGTTTGGCGACGGCGCGGGCGCGGTGGTGCTGGCGGCCGCCGAACGGCCCGGGCTGCACGCCTCGGTGCTGCGCGCCGACGGTCGTTACGCGGGTATCCTGTCGGTACCGGGGAACGTGAGCGGCGGGCGCATCGTCGGCTCTCCCTTCGTGCAGATGCAAGGCAGCCAGGTTTTCAAGTTCGCGGTCAAGGTGCTGGACGAAGTGGCGCGCGAGACCGTCGCGGCCGCCGGCATGCGCCTCGAAGACATCGACTGGCTGATCCCGCACCAGGCCAATCTGCGCATCCTGGAAGCGACGGCGCGCAAGCTCGGCTTGCCGCTGGAGCGCCTGGTGGTCACCGTGGATCATCATGGCAATACTTCCGCCGCTTCGGTCCCGCTGGCGCTGGACGAGTACGTGCGCGCCGGCAGGATCCGCACCGGACAACGGGTCTTGATGCAGGGCGTCGGCGGCGGATTCACCTGGGGCGCGACACTCGCGACGATGTGACCGCATGAAACTGGCCATGGTGTTTCCGGGACAGGGCTCGCAATCGGTCGGCATGCTGCAGGCCTACGCGGGTTTGCCGGCGGTAAACGAGGTGCGCGAGACGGCGGCCGCCGTGCTGGGCGCCGACTTTGTGCGGCTGCTGGACGAAGGCCCGGCGGAAGCGCTCGGTCTGACGGTGAATACGCAGCCGGCGATGGTGACCGCCGGTTTCGCCGCGTTCCGCGCCTGGCAGGTCCTGGGCGGGCCGGCACCGGAGTTGGTGGCGGGTCACAGCCTTGGCGAATATACCGCGCTGGTGGCTGCCGGGGCGCTCGAATTCCGTGACTGCCTGCCGCTGGTGAGGTTTCGCGCCCAGGCGATGCAGGAGGCCGTGCCGGCGGGCGAGGGTGCCATGGCGGCGATCCTCAATCTCGAGGACGACGCGGTGCGGGCCGCGTGCGCCGAAGCGTCGCAGGGTGAAGTCGTGCAGGCGGTGAATTTCAACGCGCCCGGCCAAGTCGTAATCGCCGGCCACAAGGGCGCGGTGGCCCGTGCCATGGAGGCCTGCAAAGCGAGGGGCGCCAAGCGCGCGCTGCCGCTGCCGGTCAGCGCGCCGTTCCATTCCAGCCTGTTGCGGCCCGCCGCGGACCGCCTGCGCAGCTATCTCGCGGACGTGCCGATGGCGGCACCGAAGCTGCAAATGATCAACAACGTCGACGTCAATATCGAGTCGCAGCCGGCAGCCATCAAGGACGCGCTGGTGCGCCAGGCGGCAGCGCCCGTGCGCTGGGTCGAGACGATACGCAAGATGCGGCAATTGGGCGTCACGCATGTCGTGGAATGTGGCCCGGGCAGGGCGCTCGCCGGGATGGTGAAGCGTATCGACGACGAACTGCAGAGTTATGTGCTCGCGGACCGGGCGTCGCTTGAGCAGGCGCTGGCGGCGCTCAAAGGAGCCTGACGATGCTGCAAGGAAAGGTGGCACTGGTGACTGGCGCGACACGCGGTATCGGGCGCGCGATCGCGTTGGAACTGGGGCGGCAGGGCGCGACCGTCGTAGGCACCGCGACCACGGAGCAGGGCGCCGCGGGCATCGGCAGCGCCCTGCAGGAAGCCGGCGCACGGGGTGCGGGCAGAGTATTGAATGTGCGCGAGGCGCAACAATGCGATGCGCTCGTCGAAGCGGTGCACAAGGAGTACGGGGAGGTTGTGGTTCTGGTCAATAACGCCGGCATCACGCGCGACAATCTGGCGCTGCGCATGAGAGATGCGGAGTGGGATGAAGTCATGGAAACCAACCTGAAGGCGGTTTTCCGCCTGTCGCGCGCAGTGATGCGCGGCATGATGAAGGCACGTTGGGGGCGCATCGTCAACATCACCTCGGTGGTAGGCGCTTCCGGCAATGCCGGGCAGGCGAACTATGCGGCGGCGAAGGCGGGCGTGGTCGGCATGACCAAGTCGCTGGCGCGCGAACTGGGCAGCCGCAGCATCACGGTCAACTGCGTGGCGCCCGGATTCATCGATACGGATATGACGCGTGCGCTGACTGAAGCACAGCGCAGCGCGCTGCTGTTGCAGATCCCCCTCGGACGCCTGGGGGCGCCGGAGGATGTCGCGGCGGCGGTGGCCTACTTGGCGTCGCCGGCGGCCGCCTACGTGACGGGATGCGTGCTGCATGTGAACGGCGGCATGTATATGGGCTGAAGGCCGTCTGGCCGATTTGGTAAAATCCGGGCCGCCGCTTGGCCCCAACAGGGAAGGAGCAGGACATGGAAAACGTCGAACAACGCGTCAGGAAGATCATCGCCGAGCAGCTCGGGGTGAATGAGACCGAGATCAAGAACGAGTCCTCTTTCGTGGACGACCTGGGGGCCGATTCCCTCGACACGGTGGAGCTGGTGATGGCCCTGGAAGAGGAATTCGAAACCGAGATCCCGGACGAGGAAGCCGAGAAGATCACCACCGTCCAGCAGGCCATCGACTTCGTCAAGTCGCACTCGAAGTCGTAACACCAAGGGATCAGTGTCGCACCGCAGAGTCGCCGTCACCGGACTCGGCATTGTCTGCCCGGTCGGCAACACCGTAGAGGACGCCTGGCGCAATCTGGTCGATGGCAAGTCCGGGATCGGCCCGATCACGCGCTTTGACGCTGCGGCATTTGCCTGCCGCATCGCCGGCGAGGTGAAAGGCTTCGACGTCTCGGCCTACCTGCCGGCGAAGGATGCGCGCCACATGGATACCTTCATCCATTTCGGGCTCGCCGCAGGGATCCAGGCGTGGAAAGACTGCGGGCTGCAGGTGACCGAGCAGAATGCCGAGCGCATCGGGGTGATCATCGGCTCGGGGATCGGCGGCCTGCCGCGCATCGAGGATACCCACGGCGATCTGGTGCAGCGCGGGCCACGCCGCATTTCGCCGTTCTTCGTGCCGGCCGTCATCATCAACATGATCTCCGGCCACATGTCGATCCTTTACGGCATGAAGGGCCCGAATCTTTCCGTGGTCACGGCGTGCACCACCGGCTTGCACGCGGTGGGGCTGGCGGCACGCATGATTGAGTACGGCGATGCCGACGTCATGGTGGCAGGCGGGGCGGAAGCCAGCATCTCACCTTTGGGGGTCGGGGGATTCGCTGCAGCGCGCGCACTGTCGACGCGCAATGACGATCCGGCGACTGCGAGCCGACCCTGGGACAAGGACCGGGACGGTTTCGTGCTGGGGGAGGGGGCCGGCGCGCTGGTCCTGGAGGAATACGAGCACGCGCGGGCGCGTGGTGCGAGGATTTACTGCGAGCTTGCCGGCTTCGGCATGAGCGCGGACGCCTTCCACATGACGGCGCCCGACCAGGACGGCCCCAAGCGCTGCATGGCGGCGGCGTTGGCCAACGCGGGCATCGCCCCCGACCGCGTGCAGTACCTGAATGCACACGGTACCTCGACTGTGCTCGGCGACAAGAACGAGACAGAGGCCATCAAGCGGGCGTTTGGCAGCCATGCGAAGAAGCTGGTCGTCAACTCCACCAAGACGATGACCGGCCACCAGCTGGGCGGCGCAGGCGCCATCGAATCGGTGTTCACGGTATTGGCGGTGCACCGGCAGGTGTCGCCGCCGACGATCAATATCTTCAACCAGGATCCGGAGTGCGATCTCGACTACTGCGCCAATACGGCGCGCGATCTCAAGATCGACTGCGCCGTCAAAAACAACTTCGGTTTCGGTGGCACCAACGGCACGCTGGTGTTCGCGCGCATTTGAGCGGCAAGCCGGTGCTGCGCTTGGAATTGCGTGCGTCGCGCGCGCTGGCCGTTGCGCTGGCACTGATCCATGGCGGGGGCGCGGCCTGCGTCGTCGCCGTGGCGCCCGGCGTTCCCGCGTTGGCGGTGTCCGGGTTGTTGCTGGCCCTCGGGGCGGAGGTGGCGTGGGACCGGGCCTTGCTGCGCCGACGCAGTTCGGTGCGCGCCCTCGAGCTTGCCGCGGAGGGCGCGGCGACGCTCGAACTGGCCGATGGCAGGCGCCTGTCCGTCCGCGTCGCCGGCCGTCGCCAGGTGACCCTGTTCTGGGTCACGCTGCCCTTCAGCGGCGCCTGGTCCCGAACTTTGCTGATCGCGGCCGATATGCTGGCGCCCGCCGATTTTCGCCGGCTGCGGCTGTGGGCGCTGTGGGGCAGGGTCGCCGGGACGGCATGGACGCCGAACGAAGCGCGGAGCGGCGGGGCATGAGCCGAACTATTTCAGAACGCCAGTGTCAGTGCCTCATAGGCATTGCAGTGCGGTCCGGCGCGGGTATGCTGCGCGGGCCAGGCGGGCGGGCAGTTGTCTGAGCGCGACATTGATCGCCAGCTGGTAGAGCGCGCACAGCGCGGCGACAAGCGCGCGTTCGAGCTGCTGGTGGAGAAATACCAGCGCAAGCTGGGGCGGTTGTTGGCGCGATTCATCCGCGACCCGGCCGAGGTGGAAGACGTGACGCAGGAGGCGTTCATCAAGGCGTACCGGGCGCTCCCGGCGTTTCGCGGCGATAGCGCGTTCTATACGTGGCTGTACCGGATAGGCATCAACACCGCCAAGAATTACCTGATGGCGCTGAGGCGGCGGGCGCCGACCTCCACCGAAGTGGAGGCGGAGGACGCCGAGGGTTTCGAGGAAGGCGAGCAATTGCGCGACATCAACACGCCGGAAAGCATGTTGCTGTCCAAGGAGATTGCGCAGACTGTGAACGCGACGATCGACGAGCTGCCCGAGGAATTGCGTACGGCGATCCAGTTGCGCGAGATCGAAGGCATGAGCTACGAAGACATCGCGCGCATCATGGACTGCCCCATCGGCACCGTGCGCTCGCGCATTTTCAGGGCGCGCGAGGCGATTGCGGAACGGCTGCGACCGCTGCTCGACACGGGCAAGGACCGGAGGTGGTAGCAAGATGAAATCGCAGATATCGGCACTGATGGACGGCGAGCTCGATGCGCATGAGCTGCACGAGCCCCTTGCCGCGCTACGCGACGACGAGGGCGCGCGCGAATCCTGGCGCACCTATCATTTGATCAGCGATGCGTTGCAGGGTCGCGCCCTGCTGTCGGCGGATTGCCTGCACCGGGTGGTGGCACGCCTGGCGCAGGAGCCCATTCTGGTGGCGCCGCATCCTTCCGCGGTGCGCCCGCCGGAGCGCGCACCTTGGTTCGTCCCCTCCGCGCTCGCCGCGGGCGTCGCGGCAGTTGCGCTGGTCGGCTGGTTGGCGTTCGCGCCCCAGCAAGGGGCGGGCCCCGGGCCGACGCCGCTCGCCCAGGCACCGGCTGCGCCGACGATCGAAGCTGCCAAAGCGCCGGCCAGCGTGCCGCTGACCACTGCGAGCCGCGATTACCTGCTTGCCCATCAGGCGTTCTCGTCCCGAAATTCGCTGCTCGGCTTGGCGCCTTACGTGCGCTCGGTGTCCGACGACGCAGCAGCGAGGAAGCCATGACGCGCGCCATCGGCGCCGTGCTGCTGTGTGTGGCCGCGGGGCTGGCGCAGGCGCAGGCGGCGCCGGAGGCGCTGGATTGGCTGCGCAAGATCCACCAGGCGACGGAAAAACTGTCTTACACCGGAATTTTCGTGTACCAGCAGGCGGGGCGCACGGAGACGTCGCGCATTTCGCGCCTGGCCGATGCCGACGGCGGCGTGGAAAAACTGGAAGTGCTCGACGGCCCGCCGCGCGAGATCCTGCGTACGCGCGACGAGATCCGCTGCTACCTGCCGGAGCGCCAGATCGTAAAGGTCGACCGGCGCAGGAATCAGCGCGATTTTCCTGCGCTGCTGCCCGAGCAGGTGAACGCCCTGGCCGAGCATTACTCGATCACCAAGCACGACGTGCAGCGCATCGCCGGTTACGACTGCCAGGTGCTGGTACTGGCGCCCAGGGACAATCTGCGCTACGGCTACCAGCTGTGGGCCGACCTGCGCACTGGTATGCTGTTGAAGGCCCGCGCGTTCGACGCCAATGGCCAGACGGTGGAGCAATTCACCTTCACGCAACTGGAAATCGGCAGCGTCCCGCGCGAACGGCTGCGGCCGCTGCGCGCCGCGCGCAACTGGCGCGTGGAGCAGGCCGGGGTCGCGCCTGCCGACCTGGCGCGCTCGGGCTGGAAAGTATCTCCGCACCTGCCGGGGTTCCGCAAGATCGTCGAGATTCGGCGCATGCTGAGTGACACCCAGCCGGTAGGTCAGGTGGTGTATTCCGACGGACTGGCGGCCGTGTCGGTGTTCATCGAGCCGATTGCCGGCCGCACCGAGACCGCGCGCCTCGGGCTCGCCAGCATGGGTGCGGTCAACGTCTACACGCGCGAAGTTGCAGATCACCTGGTGACCGTGGTGGGCGAGACGCCCGCGGCAAGCGTGCAACGCATCGGCGATACGGTGGAATACCACCGCCCGCAATAATTTCCTGAGCTGCCCGGGGGAATGCCGGGCACGTTACTTTCCGAGAGGATGCAAAATGCATTTGTACAGATTGGCCGTCGCGCTGCTGCTCGCCACCTGCGCGGCCCTCGCCGCGGCCCAGGGACGCGAACTTCCCGACTTCACCCGCCTGGTTGAGGAGCAAGGGACGGCAGTCGTCAACATCAGCACCACGCAGGCGCCGCGCCGCGCCAACGTGCCGCAGGTGCCGAACATCGAAGACGAGGAGATGCTGGAATTCTTCCGCCGCTTCATCCCGCGCCAGCCCGGGCCCGGCGCGCGCCCGGAAAGCCGGTCCCTCGGGTCCGGCTTCATCATCAGCGCGGACGGCTACATCCTCACCAATGCGCACGTGATTGACGCCGCCGACGAAATCAACGTCAAGCTCACCGACAAGCGCGAGTACAAGGCCAAGGTCATCGGTGCGGACAAGCGTACCGACGTCGCGCTGATCAAGATCGACGCGTCGAACTTGCCCGCCGTGCGCCTGGGCGACCCCGCAAAGCTCAAGGTGGGCGAGTGGGTGGTGGCGATCGGCTCGCCGTTCGGCTTCGAGAATACCGTGACCGCCGGAATCGTCAGCGCCAAGGGACGCTCGCTGCCGCAGGAGAACTTCGTGCCCTTCATCCAGACCGACGTGGCCATCAACCCGGGCAATTCCGGCGGCCCGCTGTTCAACATGAAGGGCGAAGTGGTCGGCGTCAATTCGCAGATTTACAGCCGCACCGGGGGCTTCATGGGCCTGTCGTTCGCGATTCCGATCGACGTGGCCCTCGATATCCAGAGGCAATTGCGCGACAAGGGCCGCGTGTCGCGCGGTCGCATCGGCGTGGTGATCCAGGAGGTGACGAAGGACCTGGCCCTGTCCTTCGGCATCGATCGTCCGCGCGGTGCCCTGGTGAACTCGGTGGAGAAGGGCAGCCCGGCGGACCGGGGCGGTATCGAGGCGACCGACATCATCACCCGCTTCGACGGCAAGCCCGTCGACTCTTCCAGCGACTTGCCACGCATCGTCGGTGCCACGCGTCCGGGCGCCAGCGTGCAGGTGGAGGTGTGGCGCAAGGCGGCGTCCCGCACCCTCACGCTGACGGTCGGCGAGCTGCAGGAGGAGCGGGTCGCGGCACGCGATGCGCCGCGCGAGCGCAAGCCCGCAGAACTCGCCGCCAACCGGCTAGGGCTGGTGGTGAGCGAATTGACGGCCGAGCAAAAGCGCGAGATGAAGCTGGGGCACGGGGTGGTGGTGTCGGACGTGCGTCCCGACGCGCGCGCCGACGTGCGCCGCGGCGACGTGATCCTCAAGGTGGTGCACAACGGCCAGCACACGGAACTGAAGTCCACGGAGCAGTTCAACAAGCTGCTGGCGGGCATGGACAAGAACGCGGTGATCACGCTGCAGGTGCGTCGCGGCGAAAATACGGCCTTCGTCACGGTCACCGGCCTGGCGGACAAGGGCTAAGCTGATTTTTCGCCTCTACGGGCGCAGGTATTGCCACTTGTGCGAGGACATGGCGCGCGCGCTGCGCGCGCTTGGCGTGGCGTTCGAGGAACTCGACGTCGACGCGGACCCCGCTCTGGACGCAAGCTACGGCGCGCGGGTACCCGTGCTCGCCGATCCCGCGGGCGTGGAGATCTGCCACTACCATCTGGACGAAGCGGCATTGCGGGCGCGGCTTGCGGTAAGATAGCGACCGTTTCGCACAAGGGTGCCACCGGCACCTTTTTTTATGACCCCGCCGAGCCGCATCCGCAACTTCTCCATCATTGCGCACATCGATCACGGCAAGTCGACGCTGGCTGACCGTATCATCCAGCTGTGCGGGGGGCTTGCCGATCGGGAGATGGCCGAACAGGTGCTCGACTCCATGGCCCTGGAGCGCGAACGCGGCATCACCATCAAGGCACAGACGGCGGCGCTGCAGTACCGGGCGCGCGACGGCGAACACTACCTGCTCAATCTCATCGACACGCCGGGGCACGTGGATTTTTCCTACGAAGTGAGTCGTTCGCTGGCCGCCTGTGAAGGTGCGCTGCTGGTGGTGGACGCCTCGCAGGGCGTAGAAGCGCAGACGGTCGCCAACTGCTACACCGCGATCGAGCAGGGTGTCACGGTAATCCCGGTGCTGAACAAGATCGACCTGCCCTCCGCCGATCCGGAGAAAGCGATTCAGGAGATCGAGGACGTCATCGGTATCCAGGCGAAGGACGCGCTGCGCGCCAGCGCCAAGACGGGGGAGGGCGTGCCGGAGATCCTCGAAGCCGTGATTGCGCGGGTGCCGCCGCCCAGCGGCGACCCCGCGGCGCCCCTGCAGGCCTTGGTGATCGACTCGTGGTTCGATAACTACGTCGGCGTTGTGATGCTGGTGCGGATGTTCGCCGGGACCCTGCGACCCAAAGACAAGGTGCTGCTGATGAGCACCGGCGCGGTGCACCCGTGCGAACAGGTCGGCGTATTCACACCCAAGTCGGAACAGCGCGCGGCGTTGGAAGCAGGCGAAGTGGGATTCGTGGTCGCCGGCGTCAAGGAACTGCGCGAGGCCAAGGTCGGCGACACCATGACGCGGGCGGACAAACCGGCGCCGGCGCCGCTGGCCGGATTCAAGGAGATCAAGCCGCAGGTGTTCGCGGGCCTGTTCCCGGTGGAATCCAATCAGTACGAGGCGATGCGCGACGCGCTGGAGAAGCTGCATCTCAACGACGCGTCCTTCCAATACGAGCCGGAGGTATCGCAGGCGCTCGGCTTCGGCTTTCGTTGCGGATTCCTCGGCCTGCTGCACATGGACATCGTGCAGGAACGCCTGGAACGCGAATACGGCATGGAACTGGTCACCACGGCGCCCTCGGTGGTGTACGAGGTGCATCTGCGCGACGGCATGGTGGAACTGGTGTCGAATCCCGCGAAGCTGCCCGATCCGGCACAGATCGCGGAGATCCGCGAGCCGGTGATCGCAACCACCCTGTTCGTGCCGCAGGAGTACGTCGGGCCGGTGATGACGCTGTGCACCGAGAAACGCGGCGTGCAGACCAACCTGCACTACTCGGCGCGGCACGTGGTGCTGTCCTATGACCTGCCCTTGAACGAGGTGGTGCTGGACTTCTTCGATCGGCTGAAGTCGCTCACGCGCGGTTTCGGATCCATGGATTACGAGTTCAAGGAATACCGGCCCGCGGACGTGATCAGGCTGGACGTGCTAGTGAACGGCGAACGCGTGGACGCGCTCTCCAGCATGGTGCACCGCGAGGTGGCGCAGCGGCAGGGCCGGGACCTGGCGGCGCGCCTGCGCGGCCTGATCCCGCGGCAGATGTTCGACGTCGCGATCCAGGCGGCGATCGGCGCGAACATCATCGCGCGCGAGAACGTCAAAGCGCTGCGCAAGAACGTGCTGGCCAAATGCTATGGAGGCGACGTCTCGCGCAAGAGAAAGCTGCTGGAAAAGCAAAAGGAAGGCAAGAAGCGCATGAAGCAGGTGGGCTCGGTAGGGATTCCGCAGGAGGCGTTCCTGGCGGTACTGCGCAGGGACTCGGATTAGGCGTGAATTTCGCCTTGTTCCTGCTGATTCTGCTGGTGCTGACGGGAGGCGTGTGGGCGCTGGACGCCGCCTGGCTGGGCAGGCGCCGCCGCCGGGACGACCGGCAACCCTGGTGGGTGGAGTACTCGGTCAGCTTCTTCCCGGTGATCTTGATTGTGTTCCTGCTGCGTTCATTCGCGGTGGAGCCGTTCAAGATTCCCTCGGGTTCGATGGTCCCAACCCTGCTGGTCGGCGATTTCATCCTGGTCAACAAGTTCACCTACGGCATCCGCTTGCCGGTGGCGAATCGCAAGCTGATTGAGATCGGCAGCCCCCGGCGCGGCGACGTCATGGTGTTCCGCTACCCCGAGGAACCGTCGCTCGACTACATCAAGCGCGTGGTCGGTCTGCCCGGGGACCGCATCGAATACCGCGGCAAGCGGCTGACCATCAATGGTCAGCCGGTGCCGATGAAACAGATCGAGGACTACCTGTCGCGCGAGCGCATGCAGTATTCGCGCCGCTTCCTGGAAAAACTGGACGGTGCCGAGCACCAGATCATGGTCGAGGACGACGTGCCGGCGTTCGTGGTGCAGGCGCGCGCGTTCCCATATTTCGACAATTGCAACTACAATATGTCGGGCTTGGCATGCACGGTACCGCCCGGCCACTTTTTCGTCATGGGCGACAATCGGGACAATTCGAGCGACAGCCGTGTCTGGGGGTTCGTGCCGGACGAGAATATCGTCGGCAAGGCGTTCTTCATCTGGCTCAATCTCGGGGAACTGGGCCGCTTCGGGTCCTTCCGTTAGCGGGTCGTTCCGACAGGAGATCCATCATGCGCAACAGGCAACGCGGCGTTACCCTGACCGGACTGATCGCGGGTTCGGTGGTCGTCATCATGGTGGCGTTGCTCGCCATGAAGCTGCTGCCTTCGTACATCGAGTACTTCACCATCAAGAAGGCACTCGCCGGCATCGCGCTGGAAAGCCGCGGCCGCGGCGGCGCAGTGACCGACATCCGCCGCGCCTTCGAGAGCCGCACGGCCATCGACGACATCAAGAGCGTCAATGCGAGCGACCTCGAGATCACCAAGGAAGGCAACGGCTTTTCCATTGTCGCCTCCTACCGCAGGGAAATCCCGTTGTTCGCGAACATCGGGGTGTTCATCGATTTCACCGCAGCGTCTTCCAGCAACTAGCCGGGGCTGCGCGCGTCGCTTGACCCGCACGGCGCGCCTGGAGGAACGGATCGGCCACCGCTTCGTGCGCGCCGAGCTCCTCGAGCAGGCCCTGACGCACCGCAGTTTTGGCTCGCCGCACAACGAACGCCTGGAGTTTCTTGGCGACAGCGTGCTCGGCTGCGCGGTGGCGGAAGCGCTGATCGAGCGCTTTCCAGACTTGAGCGAGGGAGAACTGTCGCGCCTGCGCGCGAGCCTGGTGCGCGAGGAAGCCTTGGCTGCCGTTGCCAGGGAGATCGACCTTGCCGGCTACCTGCGCATGGGGCAGGGTGAGGGCACCAGCGGCGGCGCGGACCGCCCGTCCATCCTCGCGGATGCGTTGGAAGCAGTCTACGGCGCCGTGTTCCTGGATGCGGGCTACGATAGCGCGAGGCATGCCGTGCTAAACACCCTGGGTGCGGCGCTCGACAGCGCGGGTGAAGGCGGCACCGCAAAGGACGCCAAGACCAGCCTGCAGGAGGCGCTGCAGGCGCGCCACCGGGCGCTGCCCCGCTACGAGGTGGTGGCGACGCTGGGCGCGGCCCACCGGCAGACCTTCGAGGTCGAATGCGTGGTTGAGACACTCGGCCTGCGCGCGCGCGGCAGCGGCAGCTCGCGGCGCTCAGCAGAGCAGAAGGCGGCTGCAGCGCTGCTCAGACAGCTGGACGCATGACTGCGTTTCGCAGCGGAAGCGTTGGGTTCGTCGGCCGGCCAAACACCGGCAAGTCCAGCCTCCTGAATCGCCTGGTAGGGCAAAAGCTGGCGATCGTGTCGCCGCGCGAGCAAACCACACGCCATCTCCTGACCGGGATCCTCAACACCTCCGATTGCCAGTACGCGTTCGTCGACTCCCCGGGTTTTCAGACCCGGCACCGCAACCTTCTGAACCGCTCCCTCAACCGCCGTGCCGGCGAGGTGGCGCGCGACGTGGACGTGGTTGCCTTCGTACTCGAAGCCATGCGGCTGGATGCCGCGGACCGCGCCGCACTGGCGAGAATCCCGGCGGACAAACCGGTGGTGGCAGTCGTCAACAAGGTCGACCAGGTGCGCCCCGCCCTGCGCCTGCTGCCATTCCTGGAGCGGGTGGCGCGGGAGCGGCAGTTCGCCGCCATCGTTCCTGTTTCGGCAACCACCGGCCGCAACTTGCCCGAGCTGCTCAAGGTGCTGCGCGCGAACCTGCCCGAAAGTCCGCCGCACTACCCGTTGGAGCAACTGACCGATCGCGACGAGCGCTTTTTCGCGGCGGAGTTGCTGCGCGAAAAGGTGTTTCGATTTCTCGGAGAGGAATTGCCCTATCGCTGCGACGTGATCGTGGACAGCTTTCGCCAGGAAGGCAAGTTGCGGCGCATCGAGGCAACGCTCTGGGTGGAGCGCGACAGCCACAAACCGATCGTGCTGGGCAAAGGCGGCGCGATGCTGAAGCGCATTTCGACCGACGCGCGCAAGGACATGGAAAGCCTGTACGGGGGCAAAGTGTTCCTGCAGGTCTGGATCAAGGTGAAACGCCGCTGGACGGAGGACGCGCGCACGCTGCGCGAGCTGGGCTACGCATGACGCGCCGCCGCGTGCAGCTGGAGCCGGCCTACGTCCTGCACAGCTACCCGTACAAGGAAACCAGCCTGATCGTGGAAGTCTTCACGCGCCATTGCGGCCGCGTGGGGCTGCTGGCGCGCGGCGCGCGCCGCGCGCGTTCGGCACTCCGCGGCACCTTGCTTGCATTCCATCCATTGCGCCTGAGCTGGTCCGCGTCCGCCGAACTCGGCACCCTGGTGGCTGCGGAGTGGTCGGGCGGGCAGCGGGCGCTGGCCGGCTTGGGTCTGATGTGCGGTTTCTACATCAATGAACTGCTGCTGCGCCTGCTGCCGCGCGAGGACGCCCACGAGCACCTGTTCGACGCCTACGCTGGCGCCGTCGCACGCCTGGCCGCTGGCGCAGAGCACGCGGTGCTGCTGCGCGGCTTCGAGCTCAAGCTGCTGACTGAACTCGGGTATGCTCCGCCGCTGGATCGCGATGCCGCCAGCGGCAGGCCGGTGCAGCCCGGCATGCGTTACGCCTACGTTCCGGAGCGCGGGCCGCTGGCCGTCAACGGCGGCGCGTCTGATTTCCAACCCGAGGACGTGGTGGTCGACGGGCAGACGCTGCTCGACATGTCGCGCGACGACTACGCGCGCACGCAGACGCGGGACGAGGCGCGCCGGCTGATGCGCAGTCTGATCGCCGCGCGCCTGTCGGGACAGACCCTGCACACGCGGGAAATGTTGCGGGAACTTCAAGACCTATGATCGAACTTGGCGTCAATGTCGACCACGTGGCCACGGTGCGCCAGGCGCGGCGCAGCTTCGAACCGGATCCCGTGCGGGCGGCCGTAGAAGCGCAACTCGGCGGCGCCGACGGCATCACGGTGCACCTGCGCGAGGATCGCCGCCATATCCAGGATGAGGACGTGCGGCGCTTGCGCGAATTGACGCACCTCAAGCTCAACCTGGAAATGGCGGCCACCGACGAGATGGTGGAGATTTCCCGGCGCATCCGGCCCGAGATGGCGATGCTGGTGCCCGAAGGGCGTCATGAGATCACCACCGAAGGCGGACTGGACATCGCGGCACTGGAGATTCGCCTGCGAGACATGGTGGCGCAACTCGCGCAGGTGGGGATCGTGGTTTCGGTATTCATCGACGCGGAATCGAAGCAGATCGAAGCGGCGCACCGCATCGGCGCTGCCGTGTGCGAAGTGCATACGGGACCATACGCGCATGCCTTTCATGCCAGGGGGCGCGACGCCGAGTCCCCGGCGGTGGTCGCGGAGCTTGAAAAGATCGCCCGCGCCGGCGAGCGCATTCGTGCGCTCGGCATGCGCTTCAATGCGGGTCATGCCCTCAACTACTTCAATGTCCAGCCGGTTGCGCGCCTTCCGGGGTTGCGCGAACTGCACATCGGCCATGCGATCGTCAGCCGCGCCCTGTTCGTCGGGATGCGTGAGGCGGTACGTGAGATGAAGCAGTTGATGATCCAGGCCGCAAAGTGATCTACGGCGTCGGCACGGACCTGGTTGAAATTCCGCGCATCGAGCGCGTTCTGGCGCGATTCGGCCAGCGCTTCGCCCGGCGCATCCTGTGCGAACCGGAGTTGCGTCGATTCCAGGGGCACGGCAAGCCGGCGGCCTACCTGGCCAAGCGCTTCGCCGCCAAGGAAGCGTTTACCAAGGCGCTGGGCACGGGCATCCGCGCGCCCGCCAACTGGCATGGCGTTTGGGTGAGCAACCTGGGATCCGGTAAGCCGCAGCTTCAGTTCTCGACGGAGCTCGCGGCTCTGCTCAGGGTGCGCGGCATCCTGCGCTCGCACCTGACGCTTACCGACGAGCCCGGCATGGCGGCCGCCACCGTGATCCTGGAATGCGACGACTAAGGGCGCGACTGCCGCTCGGACCGGCAATGCTGGATCCGCTGGGGCCTACCCTCACGGAGGACGACCGCAGGCGCATGCTGCATCCCGCCACCGGCGCCGTGATCCTGTTCGCGCGCAATTTCCAGAGCCCGGAACAGCTGCAGGCGCTTACTGAAGAGATCCGCGCGCTGCGTGAGCCGCAGTTGTTGATCTGCGTGGATCATGAAGGGGGCCGCGTCCAGCGCTTCAGAGAAGGCTTTACTGCACTTCCGCCGATGCGCGCCCTGGGGCGGCTGTGGGACCGCGACCGGGAAGCGGGGAGGGCGGCAGGACACGCCGTCGGCTATGTCATCGGCGCCGAGCTGGCGGCGCACGGGCTGGACTTCAGTTTCGCGCCGGTGCTCGACCTGGACTATGGCTCGAGCTCGGTGATTGGAGACCGCGCGCTGCACTACGATCCGATTGCCGCGGGCGCCCTGGCGGCGGCGCTGATCGGCGGTTTGTCTGAGGCGGGCATGCCCGCGGTCGGCAAACATTTCCCGGGGCATGGCTACGCGGCTGCAGACTCGCACATCGCGGTGCCCACGGACCACCGGCCGTTGCAGGAGATCCTGCGCAAGGATCTCGCGCCCTACCTAGCGGCGATCAGATCAGGGCTTGCGGCGGTGATGCCCGCGCACGTGATCTACCCGCAGGTCGATCGCGAGCCTGCGGGTTATTCGCGCGTCTGGCTGCAGGAGGTGCTGCGCGGCAAGCTGGGGTTCGACGGCCTGATCTTCAGCGACGACCTGTCCATGGAGGGGGCGAGCACCGCGGGCGGCATCCCGGCGCGCGCCCAAGCGGCGCTGGATGCAGGCTGCGACATGGTGCTGCTCTGCCACGATCCGCAAGGCCAGGATCAGCTGCTGCAGTCGCTGGGAGAACGCAAAGTCGCGGTACCGGAACGTGCGGCGCGCATGCGCCATCGCGGGGGGCGTGACCTGCGCAGGAGCGTTGCGTACCGGGAAGCGCAGGAGGCCTTCGGCGCGATGGCCTAGGCGCGCTCCATGTAGGTGCCTTCGTTAGTGTCGATCTTGATTCTTTCGCCCTTGTTGATGAACGGGGGCACCTGCACGGTGATGCCGGTTTCCATCGTCGCCGGTTTGAAAGTGTTGGTCGCGGTCGCGTTCCTGATGCCGGGTTCCGTGTCCGCGACGGTGAGTACGACAGAGGGCGGGATCGCGACGCCGATGGCACGCCCATTGTAGAAATTGATCTGCACTTCGGCGTTCGGGAGGAGGTAGCCGGCCTGCCCCTCGAGGAACTCGGCCTGCAGCGTCAGCTGCTCGTAGTTTTCCTGGTCCATGAACACGTAACCGGTGCCGTCCTGGTACAGAAACTGCATGCCACGCGGATCGACAAACGCGCGTTCGATCTTGTCTTCGGTGCGGAAGCGCTGGTTGGTCTTGGTGCCCGCCTCGATGTCCTTCATCTCTACCTGCATGAACGCGCCGCCGCGTCCGCCAACGTGCACGTGGTAGCACTTGAGCACGCGCCACACGCGCTTGTCCCATTCCAGGAGATTGCCGACGCGGATTTCAACTGCCGAGACCTTGGCCATGTGCGATCTAAGGGGCTGAAAAAAGGCGCAAAGTTTACACCGTTTCCACCGCCCGGCGCTAAAATTCCCGTTCCGATGGACGCCTCCGGCTTCGACGCGAAAGGCTTTGTCGCCGGGCTGCCGAGCCTGCCCGGCGTCTACCGCATGCTCGGGCCTGCCGGCGAAATGCTGTACGTCGGCAAAGCGCGCGATCTCAAGAAGCGCGTGGGGTCCTATTTTCAAAAAAGCGTGTCCAGCCCGCGCATCCGCATGATGCTGACCCAGGTCGCGCGGGTCGAAGTCACTGCGACGCGCTCCGAAGCCGAGGCGCTGCTGCTCGAGAACAATCTGATCAAGAGCCTGACGCCGCGCTACAACATCCTGTTCAGGGACGACAAATCCTACCCCTACCTCATGTTGACCGGGCATCGGTTCCCGCGCCTCGGATTCCACCGTGGCGCACGCGAGGCGCGCCATCGCTACTTCGGTCCGTTTCCGCATGCCTCCGCGGTGCGCGACAGCATCCATCTGTTACAGCGCATTTTCCGTTTGCGCACCTGCGAGGACACGGTGTTCGAGAACCGGTCTCGCCCGTGCCTGCTGCACCAGATTCGACGCTGCACCGCCCCTTGCACGGGACTGATCGGGGAGGCTTCGTACGCGCAGGACGTCGAGCACGCCGAGTTGTTCCTGCGCGGACGCGAGGACGACGTAATGCAGCGCCTGACTGCGAAGATGCAGGCCGCGGCAGCCGGCAGGCATTACGAGATTGCGGCCGTGTTGCGCGATCAGATACGCGCTTTATCCCGCGTGCAGGCACGGCAGTACGTGGAGTCGAATGTTGGCGTGGAGGCCGACGTGGTCGCCTGCGTGGCCGGCGAGGGCATGGCGTGCGTGAATCTGGTCATGATCCGCGGCGGGCGTCATGTCGGGGACCGCAGTTTCTTTCCTGCGAACGCGGACGCCGCCGGCCCGGCGGAGGTGCTGCAGGCCTTCCTCGAGCAGCATTACGCGGAGCAGCCCATGCCGCGGCTGATACTGGCCAGCCATGAGGTGGAGTTTGAGGCGGTGGTGCCCGCGCAAGGCGAGCGCCGCATCTGGCTGCAAATGGCGCTGAAGAACGGCCAGCTTGCGCTCGAACAGCGTGCGCGCGAGAAAGGCGCGCAGGAAGGCCGTCTCGCCGCGCTGCGCGAAGCCCTCGCGCTGCCGGATTCCACGCAGCGCATCGAGTGCTTCGATATCAGCCACACCATGGGCGAGGCGGCGGTGGCTTCATGCGTGGTCTACGATCGGCATGCGATGCAAAATGGCGAGTATCGCCGCTTCAATCTGCGCGATGTCACGCCGGGAGACGACTATGCAGCGATGCGCCAGGCGCTGGCCCGGCGCTACAAGCGGGTAACGGCGGAGGGTGGAAAGGTTCCAGACCTGATCCTGATCGACGGGGGCCGGGGACAGGCGAACGCGGCGCGCGCGGCGCTGGCCGAACTTGGCCTGCACGACGTGGGCGTGGTCGGCGTGGCCAAGGGGGCGGAACGCAAGCCGGGACTCGAGGAGTTGATTCTCGACGGCGCAGGCAACAGCCTCAGTCTGCCCCCGAATCATCCGGGCCTGCATCTGGTGCAGCAGATTCGCGACGAGGCGCACCGTTTTGCTGTGGTGGGTCACCGCGCCCGGCGCGGGAAGTCGCGTACCCGGTCGTCGCTTGGCGAAATTCCCGGCATCGGCGCTCAACGCCGCCAGCGCCTGCTCGCGCACTTCGGCGGGCTGCGCGAAGTCCAGGCGGCGGCGGTGGACGAAATCGCACAGGTGGCCGGCATCAGCCGGCCCCTGGCCGAGCGCATCTACAGGGCTTTGCACTGATGCCGCTCAATCTGCCCAATCTGATCACGTGGTTGCGCATCATCCTGATCCCGCTGATCGTCGGCATCTTTTACCTGCCGGATGAGTGGTTGTCGCCTTCCGGCAGGAATGGCTCCGCCTGCGCGGTGTTCGTGGTCGCGGCGCTCAGCGACTGGCTCGACGGTTACCTGGCGCGCAAGCTCGATCAAATGTCTGCGTTTGGGGCGTTCCTCGATCCGGTGGCGGACAAGCTGATCGTCGCGGGCGCGCTGATCGTGCTGCTGCAGTTGGATCGCGTCGAGGCGGTCATCGCCCTGATCATCATCGGGCGCGAGATCGCCATCTCGGCGCTTCGAGAATGGATGGCGAGCATCGGCAAGTCAAAGAATGTCGCCGTGGCTTTCGTGGGTAAGATCAAGACCGTGAGTCAGATGGTGGCCATCCCGCTGCTGCTCTATCACGACGATTTTTGGGGTGCGTTCAACGCGCAGTGGCTCGGCACCATCCTGATCAATATCGCGGCGGTGCTGACGGTGATCTCGATGCTGGTCTACCTGCGCCGCGCGCTGCCTCATGCAGCGGGATAAGCTATAATTTCCGGCTCCAAGACGCGGGAGTAGCTCAGTTGGTAGAGCGCAACCTTGCCAAGGTTGAGGTCGCGAGTTCGAGACTCGTCTCCCGCTCCAGTTTAGGCTAGGGAAGGCCGGGGGCCTTCCCTTTTTCGTTGCATCCCCGGGCGGGATGGCAGAGTGGTCATGCAGCGGCCTGCAAAGCCGTGGACGCCGGTTCGATTCCGACTCCCGCCTCCAAATTTCCTTGACGCGTTGCTGCCCGGGTGGCGAAACTGGTAGACGCAAGGGACTTAAAATCCCTCGGCCGAAAGGCCATGCCGGTTCGACTCCGGCCCCGGGTACCAGGCCTAGGCCGGAACGAGTGTCAGGCGGATCCGATTGCGTCCGAACAGGTAGGCATAATCGCGGGATGCCGCCAATTCCTTCGTCAGCAGCACGCCAAGCCCGCCGACCTTGCGCAATTCAAGCGTGACATCGGGAGAATCGTCGCGCAGATGTGCGTAGGGATTGAACGGGGGCGCCTTGTCCTCATAGACCACCAGCACGCTGTCGTCGGTACGCGACAGCGCTACCCAAACTGGTGCATCGCAGTCGCCGCGGTGGCCGTGTTTTACCGTATTGGTGAACAATTCCTCCAGCACCAGGTTCAGGCGCAGGCATGCCGCCCGAGGCATGCCCGAGTCGGCGCAGAAGGCCTCGAGGAATGCCTGCATGGGCCGCAATTGGTCCAGCCGTGCAAGAAACTGTGCGACTCGGGGGTTTTTCACGCGATTACCTGATTCGTCGCGGGCATTATAGAATCCGTTTCATTCTGCAGGAGGACGTATGCGCCATAGGGTAGCAGTTGCGGTTGCGGTCCTTGTGTTAGCGTCCACGGGCCTAGCCCGCGCCGACGAGGTCGGCCAGGTCAAGGTTGCCAAGGGTAGCGTTCATGTCGAGCGCGAAGGCAAGCACCTGCCGGCCACAGTGGGCATGGGCATCCGCCAGTCCGACGTCCTGGTTACCGGGGCCGATGGTTCGGCCGGGGTGACATTCAGCGACAACAGCCGGCTGTCCACGGGACCGAACAGCGTGCTGGTGGTAGATCGTTACAGCTTCAACAGCACCACGCACGCCGGCCATTTCGACGCGTCGCTGAAGAAGGGCACGCTGGCGGTGGTTTCCGGCAAGATGGTCAAGCAGTCCCCGGACGCCATGCGCGTGCGTACGCCGGCGGCGATCATGGGCGTGCGCGGCACCGAGTTCGTTGTGCAGGTGGACGAACCAGTAAAGTGAAATGGGGGCCGTGATCGTCGCGCTCGCCGGGGCGCTCATGGTCTTTTTTGGTCCGCAACAGATCGGCGACGAACTGGTGGTGGTATTGCCATCGGCGGATGGCCACGTAGGGATGGTGGTGGTCGAACGCCGGGGCGAGCAAGCAATTCTCAACCAAGCGTATGCGGCGAGCCGAATCGTGGGTGGTAGCGCGCCGCGCGCGCAAAGCTTCGACGAAGGCGCCGTGCGGCAGGAATTCCGTGCGGTCCTCACTGCGCTACCCGGTCGTCCGAAGTCGTTCCTGCTGTACTTCCTCGAAGACAGTGACGAGTTCACGCCGGAATCGAAGGTCGAGTTGGCCAGGGTCCTGGCAGAGTTGCGCGAGAGCAATTCGCCGGATGTCCTGGCCATCGGGCACACCGACCGACTGGCCAGCGACGAGTACAACGACCGGCTTTCCCTGCAGCGCGCGAACCGTGTGCGGGAGGAGCTGGTGCGGCTAGGCATACCGCCGGCCCATATCCAGACCGCGGGCCGCGGTGAACGCGAACCGTTAGTGCCGACCGCGGACGGCGTCCCCGAGCCCCGCAACCGGCGCGTCGAGATCAGCGTGCGCTAGCGGGTCGTCAGCCGGCGCCGCGCCGATCCAGCGCAGGCAAAGCAGCGTCAAGTCATCGGAGGGCTCCGCCGTGCCGACGAAACGCCCCACGTCGGCACGCACTGCCGCGAGCAGTTCGGGCGGCGCCACCGACTCGGGCAGGCCGGCGAGCACTCTTTGCAGGCGCGCGGCACCGTAGAGCTCGCCGGATTCGTTCATCGCCTCGGTCACGCCGTCGGTCACCACGCAGATCCATTCGCCCGCGGCAACGCCGCGGTACTCCACCGGATATGCAAAATTCTCAATCACGCACAGCGGCGGCCCGCCGGAATGCTCGAGCCGTTCCAGGGCGCCGCCCGGGCGCCGCGCGAACGGCGGTTCGTGGCCCGCATTGCAGAACTCGAGCATGCCGGTGCGGGCGTCCAGAATCCCGGCGAACGCGGTGATGAACAGGGATTCCGGATTCTCGCTCGAGACCTCGGCATTGGCGCGCACCATGAGGCCGCCGACGTTGTCTACGCGACGCGCCGCGCTCTTCAGCAGGGTCTTTGAAAGCGCCATGAACAGGCTCGCCGGCAGGCCCTTGCCGGATACGTCGGCGACGATGAAGAACAAACGGTGCGAGTCGAGCATGAAGCAGTCGTAGAAATCCCCTCCGACCGTGCGCGCAGGCTCAAGAAACGTATCGATTTCGAAGCGCCGCTCGTGCGCGAACATCATGCGGGGAGCGGGAAGCAATCCCATCTGGATGCGTCGCGCAGACTCCAGTTCACCGCTGACGCGCGCCGCCTGCTCACGCAATCGGCGGCGCTGCTCGTCGGATTCGCTCAATGCTTTGGCAAGCACAATGCCGAATACCGCGGTTGCGCCGATGCCGGGCCATGCGACGTCCAGCAGCAATCCTTCCTGCAGGAAACCCGCAAGGCCGAGCGCGGCAAGCGCGGCGATAACGGCGGCGTAGAGGGCGATCGAGGATCCCACTCCCAGGGCAGGTACGGCGAACGCGAGCATCAGCGCCGCCGCTGCGAGCAACCCGAGTTCCAACGAGCGCAGGATGGCAGGCCGGCGCAAATAGGCGTGATCGAAGATCTGCTCCAGGATCTGCGCGTGGATTTCGACCCCCGGCATCCGTTCGCCGAGCGCGGTGTTCTGATAGTCAAGCAGCCCGAGCCCGGTGACCCCGATCAGCACCAGCTTGCGTTCGAATTGCTCCGACGCGATGCTCCCATCCAGCACCCGGGCTGCGGAGACGAAACGCGCCGGATCATGCGGCCCGAACCGGATCCAGAATCTACCGTCCGCGTGCGCCGGTATTGCGATGTCGCCCAGTTGCAATTCGATCTGGTCACGCTCGCGGCCGACCAGGGCGAGCGGCGCGTCGTTGGCCACGCGCCACATCTCGACGCTCAGCGCCGGCACGATAACGTCGCCAATGCGTCCGGCGACGAGCGCGCGTCGGATCACGCCGCTCTCGGAGTCCACGCTGAGCAGACCGCGGCCGGCCGCGGCGCGATCGATGATCGGCAGGCTTTGCAAATGACCGGCGAAGCGGCGCAACGCCAGATCGGCCGCGTTGGCGATCAGAATGGGAGGCGCAGCCGGAGGGCGCATAAATCGCGGATCGGGCTTCTCGAGCCCGGCAATGCCGAGGACCACCTTGCGCCCCTGGATGGCCGCGGCCAGCGCCGCGTCGTTGGAAGGCAGGGCACGCAGGCGCCGCGCCACGTCGACCGACAATTCCTTTACTTCCTTGGCCACCTCACCCGGCGAGAAGCGGTCGGGCTCCGGGAGCAGCAAGTCGAGGCCGATGGCCGCGGGCCCGGCGTTGGCGATCTTGGCCAGCAATTGCGCGATGCGGGTGCGCGGCCAGGGCCACTGCCCGTAACGAGCCAGCGCGGGTTCATCGATCGCCACGATCACGGCAGGTGCGCCGAGGCGCGGGCGCGGAAAAAGTCTTTGGTAGCCGTCGAACAGCGCGTGGCGCAGTCCGTGCACGAACGGCGGCTCGGTGGCGAGCAGGAGCAGCAGGGCAATGACCAGTGCCAGCGGGCCCGCCCGCTTGGACCAGGCGGACTTCAGACTTCGATCTCCAGCCCGTCGTAGGCCGCAGAGACCTGCAGCGGAAGCGTGCCGCGCGTAAGTTCCTCGAAGCGCCGCGTCTCGTTCAGGACGCCTTCGATCGTCGCATCGTCGTAGGCGGGCTCGTGATGGAACAGGACCAGGTGCTTGACCTGCGCCATCTGGCACAGCTCGACGCCGATGATGTTGCTGGAATGGCCCCAGTCCGCCTTCACCGAGATGGCGTCGGCCAGCGAGTACATGGCATCGAACACGACCAGGTCGGCGCCGTGAAAAAAGCGCACGAAGCGCTCGGTCTGCGCGCGGTTCTCCAGCTTGTGCTCCGAATCCGTGGTGTAGACCACGGATTTGCCCTGCGCCTCGAAACGGTAGCCGTACGAATCGCCGGAGTGCATCTGCGGCGCGGGGGTGACCATGATTCCGGAGATCTCGTACGCCTGGCCCGGCGCCAGTTTCACGAATTCGATGTCGGCGGCCAGTTGCGAGAACTCGACCGGAAAGCAGGGCGGTGCCTGCTGAAGGCGAAACGCCTGCTCCAGTACGTCATGGCAGCCGTGAATGCGGATGCGGGTGCCGGCGACGTAGGCGGGGCCGAAAAACGGGAACCCCATGATGTGGTCCCAGTGCACGTGCGACATGAACACGTTCACGACCGCCGGCCGGCCCGACTGCCGGGCGAGCACATGAGCGCCCAGAGGTCTCGCGCCGCTACCCAGGTCGCACACGAAGTATTCGTCCCTGCCGGTCTCGAGTTCGACGCAGGCGGAATGCCCGCCAAACGTGTGCGACAGGGCGAAATCGAGATGCTCCAGCGCGAATGCATGCGCTTCGCCGACGTCCGCGAAACGCCGGCCATCGGCACGCACCAGCGCGAGGGCAATCTTGTCGCGGATGTCAGCGGAAGTTATGGCGACCGGAATCGAGCCGCGCGTGCCCCAGAAGCGGACGCGCACGCGCGCTATCCCCGGTCGAACGCGGCGGCGGCGCTTGGGGAGAGCGCCGCGAGCGCGTCGCGCACCTTGGGGTAGGCTTCGAACACCAGGTTGAAGCGGGCGATCTGAAAGATCTCGGCCACCACCGGTTGCATCGACGCGATGACGATGCGGCTGTTCTGCGCCTTGGCCTGCTTCGCCGCGAGCATGAAGCAGCGCAGGCCGGCACTCGACACGTATTCCAGGCCGGACAGGTCGAGCACGATGGCGGTGCTTTCCTTGGCCGAGCGCGCCAGGTGCGGCGCCAGTTCCTCCCGGAAACTCTCGCAATTGTCGTGGTCGAGCCGGCCGGTGGGCGCGAGCACCAGGGCGCTGTCGTAGGAACGGTGAGTGAGAGGCATGAGTGGACTTTCCCCAGGCTGTATTGTCGGCAAAGCCGCCGCAGAGGGCAACCGCTAGAATCGCATCATGCACGCTGCCGGTGACTTTCGTATCGTCAGGGCAGCCCGGTGGCTGGTGCGCCAGCATCTGGGCAGGGCACGCTCGCGCCCGATGCCGGCGTCGATGGCGCCGCGCGGGATCGAGGAGGCCTATGCCATCCAGGACGCGTTCGTCGCGCTCAAGGCGAGCGCTTGCGGCGCTGTGGCGGGCCACAAGATCGCCCTGACGACGCCGCAGATGCGCGCGCTGGTCGGCCTGAACGAACCGATCGCCGGACGCCTGCATGCGCGCCAGGTCGTGCGCGGCCCGGCTTCGGTGCGGGCGGCGGACTATGGCCGGCTCCTGGTCGAGTTCGAGATCGGGGCACGCATGGATGCCGACCTGCCGCCCGAAGGCGCTCCGTACGCGCCGCAGCAAGTGGCCGCCGCAGTGGGCGCGCTCATGCCGGCTTTCGAACTTGCCGATGACCGAGACGCCGACTACGGTTCCTTGCCCGCGCGCGGTTTCGAGCTTGCCGCCGACAACGCCTGGAACGAGGGCGCGGTGCTCGGTGAGCCCGTGGCCGCCTGGCACCGCGTCGATCTTGCCGCGCTGCACGGCGTGGCCACGATCAACGGCGCGGTGGCCGGGGAGGGGCGCGGCGCCGACAGCATGGGCCATCCGTTCGCGGCGCTTGCCTGGGTCGCAAACCACCTTGCGGCGCGCGCGCGGGGCCTGCGCAAGGGCGACATCGTGATCTGCGGGAGCCTCGTCACCTCGAAGTTTCCGCGGCAGGGCGATGTCCTGCGTTTCGAGGCGGGCGCGCTTGGGGCGGTCGAGTTGCGCGTGACCTGAACTGCTGGAGCAGCTTCTTCAGCTCGTGCTTCTGTACCCTGCCCAGGGCGTTCTTGGGCAACCCGTCGGCGAACACGACGCGGCGCGGATGCTTGTAGCGCGCCAGCCGGTCCCTGAACAGGGCGAGCATCCAGTAGTAGACGTCCTCGTCCAGCCGCGCGAGATCGCCAGTGCGGAGCCACCCTTCCGTGTCCAGCACCGCCGCGGTCGCTGCCAGATCATTCCAGTAACGTCGCATGACGTTCGGTCCGCGCACCCAGATCTCGCCGGCCACGATCTTGACCTCGCAGTGCATCGCGGGCTTGCCCGCGCTGCAGACCCGGGTGGCGGCATCCTCTTTGAGGAGGACGATGGCGATCGGTGCCGTTTCCGTGCAGCAATAGATCTGGCCCACGGGGACTCCGCGTAGCGCTTGAACGTGAGGTTGAGGTCGCTGGGCGCTATCACCAGCGTGCCTTCGACGCTCGGCGGTCATGGCCCTGTAATCGTAATAGAATCCGGCAGATGAAGATTTTCGACCTGTTGTGCGGCGCCGGGCACCGATTCGAGGGCTGGTTTGCGTCCGCGGAGGATTTCGCCACGCAAAAGACCGGGGGCCTGATCGAATGCCCGTCCTGCGGGGCGCTCGACGTGGACCGGGTACCTTCCGCGACCCGGTTCAATACCGGGGTCGCCCAGCCGCCCGTTTCGGCCCCGCCGGGGCAGCAGGACCCGATGGCCCTCGCCCAGAAACTCTACTCACGCATGCTGGACGAGTTGCTGACCCGTTCCGAGGACGTGGGCAGCGATTTCCCGGCGGAAGCCCGGCGTATCCATTATGAGGAGGCGCCGGCACGTTCAATCCGGGGCCAGGCCAGCGCTGCGGAACACGAGGCGTTGGTGGAGGAAGGCATCCCGGTCGCCCGACTTCCCATTCCGCCTTCAGGGCGATGGAACTGAGGATTGAAACAGATTAAAGTTGGGCATTGTGTATTATGTTAAATAATAGGCTCAGTGTCCAAGCCGAGCACATACCTCAGTCCTTGGGCATCTCCGCCAACATCTGCCCCGCGAATAATCGCGGATTCAGTGGATGGCGCGCCAGCATCCTGTTTCTCCCCGCGCGCCTGGCGTAACTCAGCCAAGCCGCCGCATTTACCGAGGCTTTCGCCTCGCCGTACTTGGGCTTACCGCAGTACGAAGCGAACGCAACGTCCAGAGCGTGTTTCTGCAGGATCTCCGCAAGCGCCTCAAGCTGTTCCCGGTCGTTAACTGCGCCCAGCGCGCCTGGGTCCCTGGCCTGCAAGGCCTCGCGCATATGGGCCATCACCTCGCCGGATCCCTGCGCATACTTGAGCGCCCGAATCGGCGCGCCGGAGGCAAAGGGCAGCCAGGCACTGGCGCCCTTTACGCCTTGCCGGGCCAGCCACGCGGTGGACGCGGCCGCATCCGGCACTGGGATCGGCACCGCAACGCACCGGCTGCGCACAGTGGCAAACAGGCGCGCCGGCCGATGTGACACCAGGAGGAAGATTGCACCCGCCGGCGGCTCCTCCAGGCCTTTCAATAGCGCGTTTGCGGCGCTCGGGTTCATGTCTTCCGCGGGGTGCACCAGGGCCACCCGGCGGCCGCCCCGGTGCGACTTGAGGTTCAAGAAGCCGTCCAGCGCCCGAACCTGATCGACCTTGATCTCGTTACTGGCCTTTGCAGTTTTGGCGGCCGCGGGGGCCGCTTCGTCCGGGTCTTCGTCCGTCTCGGACCGGCGGGCCAAGGATTCGGGCTCAATGCGCCGAAAATCCGGGTGGCTGCCCGCCAGGTACCAACGGCAGCCCTCGCATTCCCCGCAAGGCGATTCGATTGGGTGCCGGGACTCGCAAAGCAGGCTCTGCGCGTAGTGCTCCGCCAGCGCCAGCTTTCCAATTCCCGCTGGACCGTGGATCAGCAAGGCATGCGACTGCCGCGCCTGCCGTGCCTGGAGCTGGTCCCAGAGATTTTTATGCCAAGGAAATATCATGTTTTTCAGAGTGTTAATAGTTCTTCATCAACCATTTTCTTAATATTTTCTACTGACCCCGAGGCGTCGATCACACGTATGCGTTCCGGGGCGCTCCGTGCGAGCGCCAGGTAGGCCTGCCGCACGCGCTCGAAGAACGGTCGGTCCTCCCGCTCGAAGCGATCCGGCGCCCGGCCCGTACGGCGCAGTCGTTCCCGGCTGACCTCGTAGGGGCAATCGAATACCAAGGTGAGGTCCGGCAGCAGCCCGTCGTGCGACACCTGCGCAAGGTGGGCGATCAGCTCTGCGGCCACCCCTTTGCCGCCGCCCTGGTAGGCGAAAGTCGCGTCTGTGAAGCGCTCGCAGAGCACCCAGGTCCCCGCCTCCAGCGCCGGCGCGATTTCCCGCTGCACGTGGTCGGCGCGCGCCGCGAACAGCAGCATGGTTTCGGCGATCGGATCCATGGGCTCGGCGAGCACCAGCTCGCGCAAGCGTTCGGCGAGCGGTGTGCCGCCGGGCTCGCGCGTGACCTGCACGGTATGGCTGCGCACGCGCAGGCGCTCGGCGATCCACGCAACGTGGGTGGACTTGCCGGCGCCGTCCACGCCTTCGAGCGTGATGAATCGGCCTCTGGTCATCGGCGTCTTGGTTTGAGCTGGTATTGTGACACCGCGCGATTGTGCTCCCGGAGCGTGCGCGAAAACTGGCTGCTGCCGTCGCCGCGCGAGACGTAGTAGAACGCATCGATCGGCGCCGGCCGCAGGGCGGCGCGCAATGAGGCCAGCCCGGGGAGCGCGATCGGTGTCGGCGGCAGGCCGGGGCGCGTGTAGGTGTTGTACGGGCTGTCCGTCTTGAGGTGCACTTTCTTCAGGTTGCCGTCAAAGCTTTTTCCCAGACCGTAAATCACTGTCGGATCCGCTTGCAACGCCATGCGAACGCGCAGGCGGTTCACTAGCACCCCGGCGATTTGTTCGCGCTCCTGCGCCCTGCCGGTTTCCTTTTCGACGATCGACGCCATGGTGAGCGCTTCGTAGGGCGTCTTGTAGGGCAATTCAGCGGCCCGCTGCGACCATTCCCTGCTCAGGTGCTGCCGCATCGTGCGATAGGCATGCCGCAGCAATGCGAGATCGCTGGAGCCGCGCGCGACGACATAGGTGTCGGGAAAAAAAAGGCCTTCTGGGTGCGGCTCGCTCGCGCCGATGCGCGTCAGCAGTGCCGAGTCGCTCAGGCCCGTCGAGTCGTGGCGCAACGCCTGGCTGGCATCGAGCGCGGCGCGAAATTCCCCAAAGGTCCAGCCTTCCAGCACCTGGACCTCGCTCTGCAGGACTTCACCGCGTTCCAATTTGTCGAGCAACTGCAGCGGCGTGATCGGCGCCGCAAGCTGGTAGTAGCCGGCTTTGATTTCCTGGTCGCGTCCAAGTACGCGCACCAGAATCTCGAATTGCATTGGGCGAACGCCGATGCCGGCCTGCGCGAGACGGCCCACCGCGGCGCGCAGGCTGCTACCCGGCGGGAGTTCGACTTCCACCGGCAGCGCGGGCATGGGTACGGGCGAGGTCAGATACCAGCCGGCGTAGCCAGCTACGGCGAGCAGCCCGAGGAACGCGAGCGCGAGGAGCAGCCTTAAGTAGATCAACGCGGAATCGGAATAGAATCGCTGCAGGCATTCTACGATGGACACCAAGGTTTCCCACGCCGCGGCGGAACTGAGGCGGCTCGGCCTGTTGTCGTGCACGGGCGACGAGGCGCGCAAATTCCTGCACGCACAACTGACCAGCGACGTGTCGGGGCTGGCGCAGGATCGTGCGCGCAATGCCGGTTGGTGTTCTGCGAAGGGCCGGCTGCTGGCGAACTTTCTCGTGGTGCCGCAGGCGGGCGGATTTCTTCTGCAACTTTCGCGCGACATCGCGCCGGCGGTTGCCAAGCGCCTGTCCATGTTCATCCTGCGCGCCAAGGCGAAACTGGTCGACGCCAGCGAATCGTGGGTGCAGGTCGGACTCTGGGGACCGCAGGCCGCTGGCCGACTGGCGGCGCTGGGATTCGCGGTGCCCGAGGCGGATCTCGCGCTCGGGCGTGCGGCCGATGTGACGGTGGTGCGGGTTTCCGGGCAGCGCTTCCTGCTGTTGGCGCCGGCGACGCAGCGCGGGGGCCTGCTTGGTTCACTGGGCGACGCGGGCGACGAGGCATGGGCTCTCGATGAGATTCGCGCCGGTCGCCCATTGGTAGTGCAGGCGACGCAGGACCTGTTCGTGCCGCAAATGGTGAATCTCGAGCGCTTGGGCGCGCTCGACTTCAAGAAAGGTTGCTACCCGGGACAGGAAATCGTGGCGCGAACCCAATATCGCGGTGTCCTGAAGCGTCGCATGGTGCGCGCGGGCGTGGCCGCGCCGGCAGCGCCAGGCAACGATTTGTACGCCGACAACCTGCCCGGGCAGGCGAGCGGCACGGTGGTGAATGCGGTCCCGGGGGCGGATGGCCGCACCGAGCTTCTGGCGGTCGTGCAGATCGGCTCGCTGGAGAGCGCCAGTCCGATCCGGCTCGGCACCGCCGACGGGCCGCAGCTCGAGTTGCTGCCCCTGCCCTACGCGGCGTGACGAGCTACTACGTTTACTACCAGGTCGAGCCAGGCCGCGTTTCGTTGTTGCAGGAACAGGTGCGACTGCTCTTTCGCAGCATCGAGGCGGCCACCGGCGTCCGTGGGCGATGGATGCGGCGCCGTGACGAGCCGGCGACCTATATGGAAGTGTACGAGGACGTGCGAGAAGAAAGCGCTTTCGAGGCACGCCTGGAAAGCGAAGGTGCGAAACTCGGCTTGCAGCGGCACGTCGAGCGCTTCGTATGTGCCTGATCCTCGTTGCGTGGAAGGTGCATGCGCGCTTCCCGCTGGTGGTTGCCGCGAATCGCGACGAATTCCACGGCCGACCCGCTGCGCGCGCCGGGTTCTGGGACGACAAACCCGACGTGCTCGCGGGCCGCGATCTGCAGGCGCGGGGCACCTGGATGGGCGTATCGCGCGGGGGACGCTTTGCCGCGGTCACCAACTACCGTGGCGGAACCGAACCGGGTGCTGAGCTGTCCCGTGGTGCGCTCCCTACACGGTACCTCGAAGGCATCAGCGTGCCCGAACTTGCGGAACTCAAATCGTCCTGCAGCGGCTTCAACCTGCTCGCCTCGGACGGCGCGGAACTATGGTGGCTTTCCAATCGCGATGGCGGACCCCGGCGGCTCGAGCCCGGCTGGTACGGGCTGGGCAACCTGCTGCTGGACACGCCGGAAGTCGAGGAACACAAGCAGCGTTTCCGGGATTGCCCGGTGACCCTGGAACCGTTGTTCGGCGTTCTCGCGCAGGCAAAAATCATCCATGAGAGTTACGGCACGCGCTGCTCCAGCGTGCTGATGCAGGGAGACGAACTGCGCTTCGCCGAGCGCGGCTTTGCCAGCGACGGCGGCGAACAAGCGACGCTGCGCTATGAACTCAGTACGCGGCGCATCTCCTGATGCGGGATGCCGGCTTCTTCGTAGACCGCGCCCTGCTCCTTGAATCCGTGCCGGCGGTAGAACCCGAGGGCGTGGGTTTGCGCTGACAGGGCGACCCGCTGCATGCCCCTGTTGCGGGCTTCCTGCACCAGACGTTCGAGGATCGCACCACCCACCCCGAGAGAACGGCTCTCCTTGAGCACTGCCATGCGGCCGATGTGACCGTCGGGCAGCAGCCTGCCGGTGCCCACCGCCCTGCCTTGCGCATAGGCCAGCGCGTGCACGCAGGCAAGGTCCTGGTCGTCCATTTCGATCTCCGGCGGTACGCGCTGCTCTTCGACGAACACCGTCAAGCGGATGCGGCTCGCCTCTGCGCGCGCGGCAGTCCAGTCCAGGAGTTCAATGCGGAGCATCGCGCAAAAGTATAATTCGCGGCATGAATAGCCTGTGGAATGATGCTGAAGCCGCGCAGTTCTCCGGCGCGCTCGGCCCCCGCGTCTACACCTCCCGCCTGCTCGGGCGGGATAAGTCCCTGGTGCTGCACGGCGGCGGCAATACCTCGGTGAAACTGCGCGAGCAGAACCTGTTTGGCGAGGAAGCCGAGATCCTCTACGTGAAGGGCAGCGGCTGGGACATGGAGACCATCGAAGCGGCGGGCTTCGCGCCGGTTGAGCTCGACTATCTCAGGCGGCTCGCGTCGCTGCCCAGCCTGTCGGATCCGCAGATGGTCAACGAGTTTGCCACGCACACGCTGCGCGCCGGCGCGCCGGCGCCCTCCGTGGAAACCATCCTGCACGCCATCCTGCCGCACAAGTACGTGGACCACACGCACGCCGATGCGGTGCTGTCGGTATCGAACGCGCCGGACGGGGACCAGCGCATTCGCGACATCTATGGCGGCAAGGTGGTGGTCATCCCGTACATCATGGCCGGCTTCGACCTCGCTGCCTACTGCGCGCGCGAGTTTCCGCAGCAAGCGACCAGGCACACGGTCGGCATGGTGCTGCTGTCGCACGGCGTTTTTTCGTTCGGCGCCGATGCGCGCGAATCCTATGAGTTGATGATCGAACTGGTGTCCCTGGCCGAGAAATACCTGCAGGCGCAAAAGGCCTGGAGCATCAGCCTGCCGCCTGCGCCAGCGCCCGCGTTCAAACGCGAGGCAGCAGCGAAGCTGCGCCAGGAGGTCTCCAGGTCAGCCGGCTTTCCCCTGCTCTGCCGCTGCAACGACGCGCCGCGCTTTCTCGGCTTCGCGCGCCATCCCGATGTGGGGCGCATCTCCCAGGGCGGGCCGGCGACGCCGGACCACGTGATCCGCACCAAGCCGCGGCCCATGCTGGGGCGGGACGTCGCCGGCTTCAGTGCCGCGTACCGCGCCTACTTCGAGGGCAACGCGAAGAAGGCCAGGGAACCCAAGACCATCCTGGATGCCGCGCCGCGCATGGCGCTCGATCCGGAGCTGGGCTTCGCTGCGTTCGGGCGTACTGCGAAAGACACCGGCGTGGTCGAAGAGCTCTACGCGCACACCATCGAGGTCATCCTGCGCGCCGAGGCCCTGGGCGGATGGCAGGCGCTGGAGGACAAGCACACGTTCGACATCGAGTACTGGGACCTGGAGCAGGCAAAACTGAAGAAAGCCGGCAACCCTCCGCTATTCGCCGGAGAGGTGGTGATCGTGACGGGCGCTGCGTCGGGCATCGGCAAGGCCTGTGTCGACGCGTTCTTCAAGCGCGGCGCTGCCGTAGTCGGCCTGGACCGCAATCCCGTGATCGCAGAACTTTTCAGGCGCCCGGACTACCTTGGCATCGTCTGCGACCTTACCGACGCGAACGCCGTCCATGCCGCCATGGATGCCGCAGTCAAGCGTTTCGGGGGCGCAGACATGCTGGTGCTCAACGCCGGCGTCTTCCCCTCCTCCCAGGCGGTCAAGGACATCGACGCCCAGACGTGGAAAACAGCGATGACGGTGAACGTCGAGGCGAATCTTCTGGTGATGCAGGCTTGCCACGGTCTGCTCGAGCTTGCGCCGCGCGGTGGCCGCGTAGTGGTGATCGGCTCCAAGAACGTGCCGGCGCCGGGCATGGGTGCGGCCGCCTACTCGGCGTCGAAGGCGGCGCTCAACCAGCTGGCACGCGTGGCCGCGCTGGAGTGGGCCAGGAATGGCATCCGCATCAACACCATCCATCCAAACGCGGTGTACGACACTGCGCTCTGGACCGACGAGGTGCTCGCCTCCCGCGCCAAGGCCTACAACCTCAGCGTGGAGCAATACAAGAAGAACAACCTGCTGAACACCGAGGTGACCTCGAAAGACGTGGCCGAGCTTGCTGCCGAGATGTGCGGGCCGCTGTTCGCCAAGACCACTGCCGCCCAGGTGCCGGTGGATGGCGGCACGGAAAAGCTGGTGTGAACGTCCAGGCCCTGCGCTGGACGGGAGACGCGCTGGAGGTGCTGGACCAGCGCCTGCTGCCGGAGCGGATCGTCTATCTGACGTGCAGGACGGCGGCTGAAGTTGCCGCCGCGATCCGCGACATGGCGGTGCGCGGCGCACCGGCCATCGGCTGCGCCGCCGCGTTCGGCATCGCGCTGGAGCCCGGAGAACCGTCCTACAAGATCCTTTCGGAAAGCCGGCCTACGGCCGCCAACCTCTTCTGGGCGCTGGAGCGCATGCGCCGGGCACCGGACAAGAAGGCCGAAGCCGAAGCGATTTTCGCGGAAGACCTGGCCGTGAACCACGCCATCGGAGCGCGTGGCGCGAAACTGATTCCGCAGAGCGCCCGCGTCCTGACCTACTGCAATACGGGCGCGCTGGCCACCGCCGGGCACGGAACAGCGCTGGGCGTCATCCGATCCGCACGCGAAAAGGGCATTTCCGTCATTGCATGTGAAACCAGGCCCTACCTCCAGGGCGCGCGGTTGACCGCATGGGAATGCATGCAGGAAGGCATTCCGTGCACGTTGATCGCCGACAACATGGCGGGCCACCTGATGAGCCGCAAGGAAGTGGACCTGGTGATCGTCGGCGCTGACCGCATCGCGGCGAATGGCGACACGGCGAACAAGATCGGCACCTACACCCTCGCCGTTTTGGCGAAACGTCACCGGCTGCCTTTTTACGTCGCTGCGCCGCTCTCCACCTTCGACCCCAAAATCGCCGATGGCTCGATGATCCCGATCGAGGAGCGTCCGGCCGGCGAGATGACCGGCTACCGCGACGTGCGCTGGGCGCCGGAAGGCGTAGCGGTGCGCAATCCTGCGTTCGACGTGACCCCTGCGGAACTCATCACGGCGATCATCTGCGAGAAAGCCGTGGTACAGGCTCCCAGCCGCGAGCGGCTTCAGCCCCTGATCTCCACCTGCGTGTAGGGTGGCTCCAAATCGAACCGGCGCTGGGCGGCCGCGACCCAGCG
>JANMSV010000097.1:0-26401 GCA_031389685.1 Betaproteobacteria bacterium | reverse complement strand
GTTGCTCGCATCTCGCCGGGTTCGATCCAGTTGTTGGTCGGCCCCGCCTGGTCCTTCTTCCGGCTGCAGATGAACGTGCGGTCTTCCATGCGCGCCACGTCGCTCGGGTGCGAGCGTGCCAGGTAGCTGTTTGGCCGCCGTACTGGGTCGAGCTGGATCAACGTGCCCGCGGCGACCAGTTCCCGGCACAGCCGGTCGTACTCGGTCTGCGATCCGTCGCACCACACGATGCGCTCAGGCTTGGCGCGTTGCGCGATCTCGGACACCCACTGGCGCAGGCGCGCGTGGCGCACCCAATCGGGTGCTTGAGACATGTCCTTCTGCGCTGCGCCTGCGGCGTTCATCGACATGAACTCCTGAAAGCAAAACGGCCCTGGAGGGGCCGCGTCATTGCCGTTGGGACTGGAATTTTACCGCGCCGGGAAGTGCCGCGCCACGTGCGAAAACCCGCGCCAGATCAGCCCGTTAGCCCACCTTACTTGCCGATGCAGAAGCGCGAGAAAATCTCCCCCAGCAAGTCGTCCGCGCTGAACTCGCCAGTAATCGCGGCCAGCGCCTGCTGCGCAAGCCGCAGTTCCTCGGCGAACAGCTCCCATTGACGCGTCCGCGCCGCCGCCGCTTGCAGATGCGCGCCCGCCGCATGCAGCGCACGCAGGTGGCGCTCGCGTGCGAGGAACACCGACTCGCCGTGCGATTTCCAGCCGGCGGCATCTAGGATCGCCCCGCGCAGGGATTCGATGCCGCTCCCGGTCTTTGCGGAAACGCAGACCACGGGATGATCCCCTGGCGGCGGCCGGAAACCGGGCGCGAGATCGGTCTTGTTATACACGTCGATGCGCGCCGCGGCGGAGGGCACAATGACCGGGAGTGCGTGATCCGCCGCAGAGGCGTCATGCACCGCCAGAATCAGGTCGGCGCGGGCCACCTCCTTGCGTGCGCGCTCCACGCCGAGGCGTTCGACTTCGTCGGCAGATTCGCGCAGCCCCGCAGTGTCCACCACAATGAGCGGCACGCCGTCGATCTGGATCGACTCGCGCAAGGCATCGCGCGTGGTGCCCGGCGTGGGCGTGACAATTGCGCGTTCTTCGCCCGCGAGCCTGTTGAGCAGGCTCGACTTGCCGACGTTCGGGCGGCCGGCAAGGACCGTATGGACGCCGACGCGCAGCAGGCTGCCCTGGCGGCTGCGGGCGAGAACTCCGTCGAGCGCCGCGCGCAGCCGACGCAGGCGTGCGGCCGCGTCGTCATGGTGCAAGGCGTCCACCTCCTCCTCCGGAAAGTCGAGCACCGCCTCGGTCAGCGCACGCAGTTCGACCAGTTGCGCCGCCAGGTCCTCGATCGCAGCGGAGAACTCCCCCGACAGGGAACGCAGTGCGCTGCGCGCCGCCTCCTCGCTCGCCGCGTCAATCAGGTCGGCAACCGCTTCGGCCTGCGCCAGGTCCATGCGCCCATTGAGGAACGCGCGGCGCGTGTACTCCCCGGGCTCGGCCAGCCTGGCGCCCGCGTCCAGGCAGGCGGCCAGCACCGAACGCAGAACGACCGGGCCGCCATGCCCCTGAAACTCCAGACAGTGCTCTCCGGTGTAGGAATGCGGCGCGGGAAAGTACAAGGCCAGGCCATCGTCGAGCACGCGGCCTGCAGCGTCGCGTGCGCTGCAACGCGCGGCGACTCGCGGCTCAGGCAGGGCACCGAGCAAACGGCGCGCGATGTCCGGCGCGAGCGGGCCGGAAACGCGCACGATACCTATCGCGCCACGTCCCGAGGGCGTGGCGATTGCGGCGATGGTATCCGGTGGTGGTCCCGGCGGTCGGTCAGCGCCTGGCATGGGCAGTCTTGTCGCGATCGAACATGCGCTGGATCTGCCACTGCTGGAGGATGGAGAGGATGTTGTTGACCAGCCAGTACAGCACCAGGCCGGCGGGGAAGAAAAAGAAGAACACACTAAACACGTAAGGCATGAACTTCATGACCTTGGCCTGCACCGGGTCCGGCGGCACGGGGTTCATGCGCGTCTGGAGCACCATGGTGATGGCCATCAGCACCGGCAGCACGTAGTAAGGATCCAGCGCGGAGAGATCCTTGATCCATAGGATGAATGGCGCGTGGCGCAACTCGATCGCGGCAAGCAGCACCCAGTACAACGCGATGAACACCGGGATTTGTACCAGGATAGGAAAGCAGCCTCCGAGCGGATTGATCTTTTCGGTCTTGTACAGTTCCATCATCGCCTGGTTCATCCTGGCGCGGTCATTGCCGTAGGTCTCGCGCAGCTTGGTCAGGCGCGGGGTGATCAGCTTCATCTTGGCCATCGACTTGTAGCTGGCCGCGGACAAGGGGAAGAACACCAATTTGATCAGCACGGTGAGGAGGATGATGGCGACGCCCCAATTGCCGCTGAGTGCGTGAAACTGGTCCAGCAGCCAGAACAAGGGCCACGCAATGATCGTCAGCCAGCCGTAGTCCACCACCAGGTCGAATCCCGGTGCTGCCGCCTTCAGCCGGCGTTGCTCCTGGGGCCCTACATACAGCGGGGCCGCAGCGCGCGCGCGCGCGCCAGGCGCAATTTCTGGCACCGACAGGACGATGCGCGCGATGTAGATCCCGTCCGGGCGCTTTTCAATGATGTAGTCGCGCGTGACTTTCTCCGCAGGCAGCCAGCCAGCAACGAAATAGTGCTGCACAAATGCAAGCCATCCGTCTTCCGCCCGCGCCAGGTGGTCTGACTTGCCCTTGTCGAGATCCGCGAAATCGACCTTCTGGAATTTCCGCTCTTCCGTGTACTGGGCGTAACCGGTAAAACTCTGTGCGCCGAAGGACTGCGCGACCGATGTGCCGCTGGCGATGCTCTTGCCGTCGTGCGTCAGCTGGTAGTAGGCATACGGGGAAGCCGGCGCGCTGCCCCGATTGCGAATTTCAAGCGCCACGTCCACGACGTAGCTGTTGCGCTTGAATGTAAATACCTTGTCGACTTCCAAACCGTCCAGACTGCGCCCGGAAAAGCGCACCACAAGCGAGTCCATGCCCTGCTCGAGGGCGTAGTTGCCGGGCTGCACCGTCCACTGCGTGCGGTGATTGGGACCGCTTTCGCCCGCCAAGCCGGCTTGCGCCGTGTACTGGTGCTCGGGCCCGAGCAGGACCAGGTTTTTGGACGAACCCAGGGCCTGCTTGTGTTTGAGCAGTTCTACCCGCGCGACCGTCGCGCCCAAAGTGTCGATATCCACGACCAGCAGATCGGTTTGCACCTGGATCGCCTCGCCCGTGGGCGCGGCCGCGGCCGGCACCGCGGCCGGAGCCGGGGCGGCCTGCGTGGCTCGAGCCGGCGCGGGGATCGCATCTGGTACGCGCGCGGCCTTTCCGGGCACCGTACTCGCCGCCGCCACAGGCGCCGGCTTGGGCCGTTGGTCCTTTTGCCAGGCGTCCCAGAGCAACAGCAGCGAAAAGCTGAAGATGAAGAACAAAATCAGTCGTTGGGTATCCATATTTCTCCGCGTCGCGCCTCAGGAGCTCTTGCGGCCCGGCACCGGATCGTAGCCCCCGGGATGCCACGGGCCACAACGGCAAACGCGCCGGGCAGCAAGCCAGCCTCCCCCGAACATGCCGTGGCGTTCGAGCGCCTCGTCCGCATAGGCGGAACAGCTCGGATGGAAGCGACAAGCGGGCCCAAGCATTGGGCTCACAAAATATCGGTAACCACGCAATAGCAATCGCAACCAGCCGGTCATTGATCCAGTCTCGTGAACAGGGTCCTCAAACGCAACAACATGGCCGCCGAGGCGCGCGCCCCGTACGGCGGTCGTACCAGGACATCGAGCGGTCCGAGGCCAGCCTGCTCCAGCCGGAAAGCCTCGCGAATGCAACGCTTGAGGCGATTGCGCTCCGTCGCGCGCGCGGCGTGCTTGCGCGTCACCATCACGCCCAGTCGCGCAGGCCCTTCGGCACGTCGCGCAGTGTAAATGGTGAATCCCAAGAGGCTGCGTCGCATGCCGCTGCGCAGCAATTGCGCGAATCCGGAGTGCCCCGCAATCCTGCGATCCGCGCCGAAGCCGAAGCGCGCCAGCTTGCCGCGATCCGGCACGCCCCGCTTCGAACTAGACCGCGAGCCGCTTGCGCCCGCGAGCGCGCCGCGCGCGCAGCACCGCACGGCCACCTACGGTGCGGCTGCGGACAAGAAATCCGTGAGTCCGCTTGCGTCGCGTCTTGGATGGTTGGTAAGTGCGCTTCATCGGCTTGCTCGCTGCGAAAAAGGGCGGTATTAGAGCCTGCGCCGCTCTGCATTGTCAAATAGGCGCGCCGCAGCCGCCAAGTCTGTGGATAACGCTGCGCGGAAGGGGTAAAATTTCAACCTCGCCGGCATGCTTTGCGCGGCCCCCGGTGCTTCCCCAAACAACGCGCTGCTCGAGACTGCCAAGAACATGCAAAGCCTATGGGACGCCTGCTTGCGCCGTCTGGAGCAGGAGCTTCCCGCGCAACAGTTCAACACGTGGATCCGCCCGCTCGCGACCGACGTTAGCGCCGCGGAGCCCGATACGCTGGTACTGGCCGCGCCCAACCGCTTCGTGCTCGAGCTGGTGCGCGAGCGGTTCGCCGCGCGCATTGAGAGGCTCGCCACCGAGGCCGGCGGCCGCGAATTCGGATTGCGCCTGGTGCTGGCGCGCGGCACCGAACCGTCGGCACCGCGACTCCCCGCCGCGCGCGCCAACGGCGAGGCACCCCCGGCGCTGGAGCGCGCGCGGCTCAACCGCCTGTTCACGTTCGACAGTTTCGTAACCGGCAAGGCCAACCAGCTGGCGCGCGCGGCAGCCATCCAGGTTTCCGAAAACCCGGGCATCTCCTACAACCCCCTGTTTATCTACGGCGGCGTAGGCTTGGGCAAGACCCACCTGCTGCAGGCCATTGGCAACCACCTGGCCGAGCAGCGGCCGCAGGCGCGGCTGCGCTACACGCATGCCGAGCAATACGTGACGGACGTGGTGCGGGCCTACCAGCAGAAATCCTTCGACGAATTCAAGCGCTATTACCACTCACTGGATTTGCTGCTGATCGACGATATCCAATTCTTCTCCAACAAGGGCCGTACGCAGGAAGAGTTCTTCTATGCCTTCAACGCGCTGGTCGAGGCGCACAAGCAGATCGTCATCTCCTGCGACACTTATCCGAAGGAGATCGCAGGCATGGAAGAACGGCTGATCTCGCGCTTCGGCTGGGGCCTGACGGTGGCCATCGAGCCCCCGGAACTCGAGATGCGCGTCGCGATCGTGCTGAAAAAAGCGGAGGCGGAGGTAGAGGAAATATCGGAGGAGATTGCTTTTTTCATTGCCAAGAACATCCGCTCGAATGTGCGCGAGCTGGAAGGCGCATTGAAGAAGGTGCTCGCTTTTTCACGCTTCAATGGGCGTGAGATCTCCTTGGAACTTGCCAAGGAGGCGCTGCGCGACATTCTCAACGTCGCCAGCCGGCAAATCAGCGTCGACGGCATACAGAAGACCGTGGCCGAGTATTTCAAGCTCAAGATGTCGGACATGCATTCGAAAAAGCGCAGCCGTAATGTGGCGCGGCCACGGCAAGTCGCCATGGCACTCGCCAAGGAACTCACGCCGATGAGCCTGCCAGAGATCGGCGAGGCATTCGGCAACCGGGACCACACCACGGTGCTGCACGCCTGCCGCACCATCTCCACGCTGCGCAAGAAGGATTCCGTGCTCAACCGGGACTACCTGGTACTCGAGCAGGTGTTGAAGGGATGAAAAGCCTGTGGAATAGCTCTGCAGGAATTGTGCGTAAGCCGGCCGCCGCGCTGGCGGCGCGATTCTGTCCACTTCCGCGCACACGCAGTCCACAGCTTTTGCACGCCGATTTCGCGGCGCAACCCATTGCGCGCAAAGCGGATTCGGACTTGTCCCGCGTCTGCGGCCGGTTCTATTAACTACTACTAAGGATAAATAATGGCCTTGGTTAAAGCGAAGCGCGACGAACTCCTCGAGCCACTTTCCGCGGTGAGCGGCATCATCGAGCGGCGCCATACGCTGCCAATCCTGTCGAATGTGCTGATCGACCGTGCCGAAGGCGCGCTGTCGTTCCTGGCCACCGACATCGAGATCCAGATCACTGCACGCTCCGCGCTGGCGGCGGGCGCCGACGCGAAGCCGGTCACGGTCGGGGCGCGAAAGCTCGTCGATATTCTGCGCGCGCTGCCCGAGGGCGCGGAGGTTACCCTGCAACAGCAGGACAAGCGCCTCCAGGTCAAGGCGGGCAAGAGCCGTTTTACCCTTCAGACCCTGCCGGCGGAGGATTTTCCACGCCTCGCGAAGCCGAGCGGTGACGTAGCGCGTTTCGCGCTCGCGCAGAAGGCGCTGCGCAGGTTGCTTGGTCTGGTGCAGTACTCGATGGCGCAGCAGGACATTCGCTACTACCTGAACGGCCTGCTGGTGCTGGTCGAGAACCAGCAGTTGCGCCTGGTGGCCACGGACGGACATCGACTGGCATACGTCGCCATGGGGCTGCCAGCGAGCCTGCCGCGGCTGGAGGTGATCGTACCGAGGAAAACAGTGCTCGAACTGTCCAAGCTGCTGGCGGATAGCGATGACGAGGTCAAAGTCGAACTGTCGTCTTCCCAGGCGGCGTTCAGTTTTGGCAGCGTCGAGCTGGTGTCCAAGCTGGTCGACGGCAAGTTTCCGGACTACACGCGCGTCATACCGACCACGCACAAGAACCGGCTGACGCTGGAACGCGACGTATTGCGCCAGTCGCTGCAGCGTGCGGCAATCCTGTCGAACGAGAAGTTCCGCGGCGTGCGCTGGGTACTGACCGACGGCAGCCTGAAAATCGTGTCCTCCAACGCCGAGCAAGAAGAGGCGCAGGAGGAGCTGGAGGTCAAGTACGGCGGCGACGCCCTGGACATCGGGTTCAACGTCAATTACCTGCTCGACGTCCTGAACAACGTCTCGGCGGCTGAAGTGGAGTGCCATTTCGGCGACGCGGCTTCGAGCGCGCTGCTGCAGTTTCCGGCGGAGCCGGAATTCAAGTACGTCGTCATGCCGATGCGGATCTGAGGAGGCAAGCGCAGTGGGAGAACCCGAGCAGCACCAGCCCGACGCGAACGACTACGACTCCGACAGCATCAAGGTCCTGAAGGGGCTGGAGGCGGTGCGCAAGCGACCCGGCATGTACATCGGCGACACGTCGGACGGCACGGGCCTGCATCACATGGTATTCGAGGTCGTGGACAACTCGGTGGACGAGGCACTTGCCGGCTTCTGCGACGAAATCGCGGTCACCATCCATACCGACAACTCGATCACGGTGCTGGATAACGGCCGCGGCATCCCGACCGGCATCAAGGACGACGACGATCTCAAGCGTTCTGCGGCCGAGATCGTGATGACCGAGCTGCACGCCGGAGGCAAGTTTGATTCCAACACCTACAAGGTTTCGGGAGGGCTGCACGGGGTAGGCGTATCGGTGGTTAACGCGCTCTCCAGCTATTTGCGTCTCACCATCTGGCGCGATGGCAAGGTGCACCAGTTGGAGTTCGCGGACGGCGTGCCGAGCGCGCCGCTGCACGTCACCGGCAGCAGCGAAAAGCGCGGCACCGAGGTGCATTTCCTCGCGTCGCGCCAGGTTTTCGGCACCGTCGACTTCCACTACGACATCCTGGCGCGCCGGCTGCGCGAGCTTTCATTTCTCAACAACGGCGTGCGCATCGTGCTGGTGGACCAGCGCTCCGGTAAAGAGGAGAACTTCGCCTTCGGCGGAGGGGTGCAGGGTTTCGTCGAGTACATGAACCGCGCGAAAACCGTGCTGCATCCAAACCCATTCAGTGCGCAGGGCGAGAAAGACGGCATCATCGTCGACGTGGCGATGCAGTGGAACGACTCCTACCAGGAGAACGTGATCTGCTTCACCAACAACATTCCGCAAAAGGACGGTGGTACGCACCTCACCGGCTTGCGCGCCGCCATGACCCGGGTGCTCAACAAGTACATCGAGGAAACCGACCAGGCGAAAAAGGCGAAGGTCGAGACCACGGGCGATGATATGCGGGAAGGACTGGCCTGCGTGCTGTCGTGCAAGGTGCCGGAACCGAAATTTTCCTCGCAAACCAAGGAAAAGCTGGTGTCCTCCGAAGTGCGGCCGGCAGTCGAGGAGATCGTGGCCGAGAAGCTGCGCCAGTTCCTCGAGGAGCGCCCGAACGAGGCGCGCATCATCACCTCCAAGATCGTCGATGCGGCGCGCGCGCGCGAAGCGGCGCGCAAGGCACGCGAGATGACGCGGCGTAAAGGCGTGCTCGACGGCATGGGGCTGCCGGGCAAGCTTGCCGACTGCCAGGAGAAAGACCCGGCCAAGTGCGAGCTCTACCTGGTCGAAGGCGATTCCGCGGGCGGGTCGGCCAAGCAGGGGCGCGATCGAAAGTTCCAGGCGATCCTGCCGCTGAAGGGGAAAATCCTAAACGTCGAGAAGGCGCGCTTCGACAAGCTGCTGGCCTCGGCCGAGGTGGCCACGCTGATCACGGTGCTGGGCTGCGGCATCGGCAAGGAGGAATACAACCCCGAAAAGCTGCGCTATCACCGCATCATCATCATGACCGACGCGGATGTGGACGGTTCGCACATCCGCACGCTACTGCTCACCTTCTTCTACCGGCAGATGCCCGAGCTGGTGGAGCGCGGCCACATTTATATCGCGCAGCCGCCGCTGTACAAGTCCAAGCTCGGCAAGGAGGAACGCTACCTGAAGGACGAGCACGAGCTCAATGAATTCATGCTCAGGCAGGCGCTGGTGGATGCGGCGCTGCACCCGGCGGCGCAACGCGAACCGATCCAGGGTGAAGCATTGGCGGAGCTTGCGAAATCCTACCTGCTTGCCGAGGCGGTGATCGATCGAGTATCGCGCTGGGTCGATCGCGATGCGTTGCAGGCCCTGTTGCGCGGCGTCCAGGTGGACTTGTCGCGGCGCGACCTGACCGAGTCTTCGGTGCAATCGCTGGCGGCGGCGATGCCGGGCAACGGCGTGCACGTAAGCTCGCACTTCGACCCCAAGACAGAGCGCCATCAAGTGCGCATCGAGCGCACGCGGCATGGCAACGTGCGCGTCACGTCGATCGACCACGAATTCGTGCATTCCGGCGACTACGCGCAGATCCGCGCCACCGCCGAGATGCTGCGCGGCTTGGTCGGGGTCGGCGCTTTCGTGCAGCGCGGCGAGCGCAAGCAACCGGTGAAGGATTTCGCCGAGGCCATGAAGTGGCTGCTCGCCGAGGTGCAGAAATCCATGAGCCTGCAGCGCTACAAGGGGCTGGGCGAAATGAACCCGACGCAATTGTGGGATACCACCATGGATCCTGCCACGCGGCGCCTGCTCAGGGTGCAGATCGAGGACGGCATTGCAGCCGACGAAATCTTCACCAAGCTGATGGGCGACGAAGTGGAACCGCGACGCGCGTTTATCGAGCTGAACGCGCTCGGCGTGCGGAACCTGGACGTTTAGCCTTCTTGGCGGGCGCCGCGGCAGCGCGTGCCGTGGCGGTCTTCTTCACCGGTTTGTGCTCGGCATCGGCGGCGGGAGCGGCGGCAGCCTTGGCCGTCTTGCCGGGCTTGGCCGCGCGCGGTTGGAACTCGAAGCCGATCTTTCCGCCCGGGGTCTTCACCAGGTAGGCCTTGAAGGGCCGCCCTTTCTTGGACATGAAGCGCGGCAACAGGTCGGTGCGCCCGGTGGCGAGCAGCTTTTGAATCTGCGCCCGCTCGACGGCCTGTTGCAGGATGATCCTGCCGGTGCGGAAGTCGCAACTGCGCTGCGGCCCCACCGCCTTCTCGCAGACATACGCCACGCCGTGCTCGAACACGCCCGCCCCGCATTTCGGGCAGGCGCCCAGGCGCTCCTGCTTGCTGAAATCGGGCGCTTCCTCGTCGCCCGACGCGTTGCCCTGGCCGAAGTCGAACTCGGGGCGGAACTCGTCATTCAACCGCAATCCGGCGGAAAAGGGCTTGCCCATGCGGCTGCGAAAGCCGGTCAACGGTCCGATGGTGCGCTTGGTGATCAGCTCGGCCACTTCCTCCGGGGACCACTCGCGTCCAGAGGTCACTTTCCAGATCGATAAATCGCACTTCTGGCACTGGAATTTCCGGTAGTTCTCCTGCACCGTGCCCCCGCACTTGGGACAGGGCGCCGGCACTGTCGCAAAGGCGGTATCGGGAATGTCGCCGTTCTTGATGCGCTCGACCAGGTCGCGCGTCACCTGCTCGATATGCTCCATGAACTCACCGCGCTGCAGCTTGCCCTGCTCCATCTGTTTGAGCTTGAATTCCCAGTCGCCGGTGAGTTCCGGCGAAGTGATCTCGGTCACGCCGAAATGCCGCAGCGCGAACAGTAGTGAAAATGCCTTCGGCGTGGGCACCAGTTCCCTGCCATTGCGGTGCACGTACTCCTCGCGAATCAATCCCTCGATGATCGCCGCGCGGGTCGCGGGCGTGCCCAGACCCTTCGCGCCCATCGCCATGCGCAGCTCGTCGTCCTCCACCAGTTTGCCGGCTCCTTCCATCGCCGAGAGCAAAGTGGCCTCGTTGTAGCGCGCGGGCGGCTTGGTCTGGTGAGCGGTGGCGGCGACCTCGAGCGACTTGACCTTTTCGCCCGCACCCACCGGAACCAGAGTCTCGCCTTCGTCCTGCGTCGCGCGGCCGTACACGGCGAGCCAGCCGGCGCTCTGCAGCACCTTGCCCTCCGTTCTGAAACGATGCTCGCCGACCACGGTAATGCGCGTGGTCTGCAGGAACTCCGCCGACGGATGAAATACGGCGAGGAAACGCCGTACCACCATGTCGTAGAGCTTGCGCTCGGCGTCATTCAGGTTCTTGGGTGCCTGCAGCGTGGGGATGATGGCGAAATGATCGGAGATCTTGCTGTTGTCGAAAATGCGGCGGTTGGGTTTCACCCAGCCGTTCTTCAGCACGACCTTGGCGAAGGGGGCGTAATCTCGGTCCCCGGTCAGCATGTCCATCGCCTTCCTGACCGTGCCGACGTAGTCTTCCGGCAGGGCGCGCGAATCGGTGCGCGGGTAGGTCAGCACCTTATGGCGCTCGTACAGGGCCTGCGCCAGGGCCAGGGTGCCGCGTGCCGAGAAGCCGAAGCGCCCATTGGCTTCGCGCTGCAGACTGGTCAGGTCGAACAGCAGCGGCGAGGCTTGCGTGGTTGGTTTGGTCTCCTCGCTCACCGTGCCCGGCTGGTCGCGGCATGCGTCGACGATCTGCGCGGCGCTTGCCGCCTGCCAGAGCCGCTCCGGCTTGCGCTCGGCATCTTCGGCCTTGCGGAACTCGGGATCGAACCAGCGCCCCGCGTACTCCCCGGACTTGGCGCCAAAGCGCGCATGCACTTCCCAGTAGTCGCGTGACTTGAACTCCCGGATGCGTTCCTCGCGCTCCACCAGGATGGTCAAGGTCGGTGTCTGCACCCGGCCGACGGTGGTCAGGTAGAAGCCGCCTTCCTTGGAGTTGAATGCAGTCATGGCGCGTGTGCCGTTGATGCCGACCAGCCAGTCGGCCTCCGAGCGGCTCTTGGCGGCGTCGGCGAGCGGCAGCAGCTCCTTGTCGGCGCGCAGCTGTTCGAATCCGTCGCGAATCGCCGCCGGCGTCATCGACTGCAACCATAAGCGCTGGATCGGCTTCTTGGCGCGCGCGTGCTGCACGATGTAACGGAAGATCAGCTCACCTTCGCGCCCCGCATCGCAGGCGTTGACCAACCCGTCAACGTCCTTGCGTTTGAGCAGCCGCAGCAGCAGGTTGAGCCGCTCCTCACCGCGTTCGATCGGCGCCAGCTCGAAGCGCGGGGGAATCACCGGCAGGTTCGCGAACGACCACTTGCCGCGCTTGACGTCGTACTCCTCGGGCACCGCGAGCTCCAGCAGGTGGCCGACCGCCGACGACAATACGTAGGCGTCGCTCTCGAAGTAGTCGCCCTTGCGCGCAAAGCCGCCCAGCGCGCGCGCGACATCGGCGGCGACGGACGGCTTCTCAGCAATGATCAGTTTTTTGCTCATGCGGCGCGAAAGGCCGCAGAGGATACCCTCAATGTTCGCGCCCTTACAACCGCGGAGCGATCCGCACGCGCATGCGAGCGCGCGTAACGCTCAGTTTGGCAACCGCGCGCCGCGCGCCGAAAGCAGTTCCTCCGCCACCAGTTGGCTGGACGGGGCATGCTGGTTCCACAACACCATCAGCACGATCAACTTGAGCTGCTCAAGGACCAGCGCGTCGTCGGAGGTTGCCAGCGCACGCTCGATCACGTGCTCCCGCATTTGCGGCGTAAGGATCCCGGATTGCTCCAGGTAAATGATAAAGCCGCGGCACTCTACGTCGAGCTTGGCCAGCTCCTTGGGGGCATAGGCGCGAAAGGCGTGGCCGCGGTCCGGCAACGGCGCAAGCGAGCGCTGTGGGGCACGCACCACTCCGGCGAGCCAATGCAGGGCGCTACTGATATCCGAATCATCGAAACCCGCCGCCGACAGCTTGCGCGCCACCCGCTCCGGGTCATGCGACACGTCGGCCTGGCGGCAGTTCTCGAACAGGTAGACGAGAATGTCGAACATATTGTTTTTCTCCTGATTGAGGTTCAGTCAAGTCGCTGATACATCCCGCCGGGCAGCGCAGTCACCCGGCCCGCCAGCTCGAGCCGCAACAAGGCCGCCGCAATCTGCTCCGGGGGCAGCCCGGTGCGTGCGCACAGGGAGTCCGCGTCCACGGGATCAAAACCCATCTGCGCCAGCAGCGGCTCGCCTTCCGGCGCGGCCGGCACCGTGCGCGTAGAAGCAAAGCCGGTGCGCCGAAACGACGTCAGTTCGGTGAGCACGTCCTCCGCCGACTCGACCAGCTTGGCGCCCTGCTTGATGAGCGCGTGGCATCCTTTGGACAGCGGCGAATGGATCGAACCCGGGACCGCGAAGACCTCGCGCCCTTGCTCTGCCGCAGCACGGGCCGTGATGAGCGAGCCGGAGGCAAGGGCGGCTTCGACCACCAGGCATCCTTGCGCCAGGCCACTGATCAGTCGGTTGCGGCGCGGGAAGTTGTGCGCTGCCCCCGCGGTGCCGAGTGCGAACTCCGACAGCAGCAAACCCGAGCCGGCGATGCGCTCTGCCAGCGCCGCATTCTGCCGCGGGTACATCACGTCGACGCCGGTGGCCAGGACGGCGATGGTGGAGCCCGCCGCGGCCAGACCCCCGCGATGCGCCGCGGCGTCGATTCCGAGCGCCAGCCCCGAGACGATGGTCAGGCCCGCGGCGCTGAAGGCCTGTGCGAACTGCTCGGCATTGCGTGCACCCTGCACGGTGGCGTTGCGGCTGCCGACCACGGCGAGCGCGGGACGCTCCAGCAATTCCAGCCGGCCGACAGTGTAGATCAGCGGGGGAGGATCGGGAATTTCCAGCAGCAGCTTCGGGTAGGCAGCGTCCGCGAGCGTGACGATGGCCCGTCCAGGTTTTTCCGCCCAGCGCAGCGCCCGTTCGACCTCGGGTGCGACACCTTCGGGACGTAGCAATTGCGCCGCGGCCGGGCCGGCGGCGCGCTCAAGCTGCGAGCGTGTCGCGCTGAGTATGTTTTCGGGAAGTCCGAACTGCTTGAGCAGGCCGCGTATTGCAGCGGCACCGAGCCCGGGCGTGAGCGTGAGTTGCAACCAGCTTGCCAGCCCGGGGTGGTGCGTCATCCAGGAGGCAAGGCGCGGAGGCGTTGTCCCCCGTTAAAGGTCGGGTCAGGGGGTCTGGACGACATCCAGAGGGTTCACCGGCCTTGAAATGCGCATCACCAAAGCATAGGAAACCCTGTCATAGAGACGGAACACGAACGCCAGTCCGTAGCGTTCGTCCGGGAGCTTGAAGGTCGTTGGCGCCCCGCCCGTTACTCTGGAAGCGTCGGCGATGGTCACGCCGGGCCGGTACAGCGCAAACACATGGCCCACTTCGACGCCGTCCGACCTGCCGCGATTAAGCGTAATGATGGCCTGGGGTCCCGCCTCGCCTACCTGCCCCAGCCCGCCATAGATGCTCATTACTCGGCCTTGCATGAATACAGCAGGGGCATGCGGCGCGTACTTTGGCACTTCGGGCACGCCCGCCGGGACCAGCTTGTCGCCAGTGCCGACCTCCTGCGTGACGGTGGTGAGTTGCACGATTGCCGGGTCGCCGGGGCGGATAACGCGCGCGGTACCGAGATAAACGGCCTCGTAGCCAAGCGTGAACTTGGTATCTGGATCGACCAGCGGCTTGCCGCGCCGGTACACGAACCAATTCTCTTCCTTGGAGTTGCCCATGCCGCGAACGTAGGCCTGGTTTCCCGCCTCGATGATGACGCGGTTTTCCTGCGTCGCAATGATCGTCGGCGCGTTGTCCAGACCGTCGGGCTCGATGACCAGCGGACGCGACAGGAAAGGTTCGATGGCGTTCGCGGGAATACTCGGGATCGCGTCGCGTGCCGTGGATTCGGCCCGAACGCGCGGGGAAAGCTTTACCGTGCCAACGGCGCTTCCCGCGTCAAGGCCACGCTGTGCGCCACCCGCCGTACCTGCTCCAGCCGTGCCGCCGGCGCCACTGTCACTTCCGGCAATGGACAAGGTGCCGCTGACCCGATCGAGAACAATCACGTCCCCGGGATAAATCCAGTGCGGATTGCGGATTTGCTCGCGGTTGAAATTCCAGATCTCGGGCCAGCGCCAAGGCGAATCGGTGTAGCGCTCTGAAATGCCCCACAGGGTGTCGCCACGCACCACGACATAGCGTGCAGGGGCGTCCTGCTTGAACGCGATCGGGGACGTCGGGACCTGCGCCAGCGCCGGGCCACTGGCCAGGCCGGACATGGCAAAAACCAGTGCTGTGATAGACTTACGCAATTGGTCGTGCATGGTGCCCCCGAACCTTGTCCTTGTCCCCGGGCTGCCTTGAAAAGTCCCTTGGCCATCCAAATTTAGCATAAACGGCGCATTGCTTATCTGCTGCCTTAGATTCTGCATCTAATCAATTCAATTTGCAACGTTATTTACCCCTCCGATGGCCTTGCTAAACATCCTGCGTTACCCCGACGCCCGGCTGCACAAAACCGCTTCGCCGGTAACGGTCTTCGATGATCCCCTGAAAAAGCTGGTCCAAGACATGGTGGCGACCATGTACGCTGCTCCGGGCGTCGGACTGTCGGCGACGCAGGTGGATGTGCACAAGCAGCTCGTCGTACTTGATGTTTCGGAGCGCCACGATTCGCTGGTGGTGCTGGTGAATCCCGAAATCGTCGAGGCCTCGGGAGTTTCGGACATCGAGGAAGGCTGCCTTTCGGTGCCTGGCGTGTACGACATCGTCGAGCGCGCGGAGCGCGTGAGAGTTCGGGCCTACGACCAGAACGGCAAGCAATTCACGCTTGAAGCCCAGGGCCTGCTCGCGGTGTGCATCCAGCACGAGATGGATCACCTCAAGGGCAAGGTGTTCGTCGAGTATCTCTCGCAGCTCAAGCAGCAGCGCGTGCGCGCCAGGCTCGCCAAGCAGCTGCGCAAGTCTGCCTAAGCTTTCCTGCGCCTAGTCTTCGCGGGCACCCCGGAATTCGCCGAGCGCGCGCTAATTGCGCTGCTTGATGCGGGTCACGAGGTAGCGTTGGTGCTGACGCAACCCGACCGCCCGGCCGGGCGCGGGATGCGGCCGTTGGCCGGCGCGGTCAAACAACTCGCGCGCTCGCGCGCGCTGGAACTTTTCCAGCCCGAGACGCTGCGCGACGCTGCCGTGCTTGCGCGCATCGCCGCCGCGAAGCCCGACGCCTTGGTGGTTGCGGCCTACGGCCTCATATTGCCGCAGGCGGTGCTCGACGCCTCGTTACTTGGCGCGTTGAACATCCACGCGTCGCTGTTGCCCAGATGGCGCGGCGCGGCCCCCATTCAGCGCGCTCTTCTCGCCGGTGACCGCGAGACCGGCGTTACCATCGTGCGCATGGACGCGGGGCTCGATACCGGTCCTATACTGGCGCATTCCAGCGTTGCCATCGAAGCCCACGACGACGCGCAGACGCTGCACGACAAACTTGCCGCCCTGGGCGCGCGCATGATCGTCTGTGCTCTGGTGGATGCCGCGGCGGGACACGCTCGCGCGGTACCGCAATCCGAATCGGGGGTCACTTACGCTCGCAAGATCGACAAACAAGAGACCGGAATCGACTGGCGTGCGTCTGCGGCAGAGGTGGAGCGCCTGGTGCGCGCCTTGCGGCCTACCCCGGGCGCCGCGACTAACTTGCACGGGGAGACGCTGAAGATCTGGCGCTCGCATGCCGAGGACGCGAGCGGAGCACCCGGCACCGTGCTCGAGTCGGGGCCCGGGGGAATAGTCGTCGCGTGCGGCATGGGCGCGCTGCGCATCGTCGAGCTGCAGCGCGCGGGCGGCAAGCGGCTCGCCGCAGACGTATTTCTGCGCGGCTGCCCGATCCCGGCAGGCGAGCGCCTGCAATGAAGCGTGTGGCGGATCTCGCGCCGGCGCTTGCCGAGGCGGCACGGGCCGTGGCGCGCGTTGCCGCCGGCCGAAGCTTCGACGACTCCTTCGAGCGTCGCGCCGAGCGCGGCGCACTGCTCGACCTGTGTTATGGCACCCTGCGCCGCTACGGTCGCGTTCAGGCGATCGTGCAGGCCCTGTCGCACAAAGGCGCGCCCGAGCCGCGGGTGCAGGCGCTGCTGTGGTGCGCCCTGTACGCGCTGGATAGCGGCCGCTACGCGAGCTACACGGTGGTCGACCAGGCGGTGCGTGCTTGCGCGCTGCTGGAACAGTGGCCGGCGCGCGGTTACGTCAACGGCCTGCTGCGGGGCTACCTGCGCTCGCGCGATGCAGTTGAGCGCCGTGTCGCGGCGGACCCGCAGGCGCGCTACCAGCATCCACGCTGGTGGATCGAATTGCTGGAGCGCGCCTATCCGGCGCAGTGGGGCGAGGTTCTCGAGGCCGGCAATACGCACCCGCCCATGTGCCTGCGCGTCAACCGGCGTCGCGCGGAACCGCAGTCCTATCTGCAACGTCTCGCGGCAGCCGGGCTGGTGGCGCGCAGCGTTGGCGACAGCGCCCTGTTGCTCGACACCCCGGTGCCGGTGGACAGGTTGCCTGGATTTGCCGATGGGCTGGTTTCGGTACAAGACGCCGGCGCACAGCGCTGCGCGGGATTGCTCGATCTGCGGCCCGGCCAGCGCGTGCTCGACGCCTGCGCGGCCCCCGGCGGCAAGAGCGCGCATATTCTCGAGTTCGAGAACGTGCAGCTCACGGCCCTGGATGCCGACGCGGCGCGCGCCGCCCGCATCGAGCCTGGCCTTGCCCGACTCGGGCTCGCGGCGAGCGTGCTTGGCGTGGACTGCACGGCGCCGGAAACGTGGTGGGACGGCCACGCTTTCGATCGCGTGCTGGCCGACGTGCCCTGCACGGGATCGGGCGTGGCCCGCCGCCATCCGGACATCAAGTGGTTGCGACGGCAGGATGACATTTCCGGGTTCGGGCGGCGACAGGCGGCAATCCTGGACGCGCTTTGGCGGGTGCTCGCCCCGGGTGGTAAATTGCTGTATGTCACTTGCTCGGTATTTCCGGACGAGAACGGCGCGGTGCTGGACGCCTTTTGCGCGCGTACGCCGCAGGCGCGGCGCGGCGAACTGCCAGGCAACGCAGCCGCGCAGTTGCTGCCGTGCGCGCAGCACGACGGTTTTTTCTTCGGCCTGCTAGAAAAGGTGTCCTGACACGGCGCGCGATGCAAGTCAGCGCCAAATACGCCAGATTCCTCGTCGCCCTAGCCTGCGCGGCCGCACTGTGTGCGCGCGCCGACGAGATCGACGTTGTGGACGCGCGCCTCGCCGCCTCCGAAGAAGGACTGTTGCTGAGCGCCGATTTTGCGTTCGACTTCAATTCCCGCTTGGGCGAGATGGTCGCCAACGGCGTGCCACTGTATTTTGTCGTCGAGTTCGAGCTGACGCGCCCGCGCTGGTATTGGTGGGACGAGAACACCGCGATGCGGCTTACGCAATGGCGGCTTTCCTACCACGCGCTTTCGCGGCAGTACCGGTTGTCCACGGGCCCGCTGCAGCAGAACTTTGCCACGCTCGAAGAAGCGCTCGATGTCATGCGCCGGCTGCGCAATTGGCAGGTGCTCGAGCGCTCGGTGTCGCTGCGCGGTTCGTCCTACGGGGCAGCGGTGCGCATGCGCCTGGACACCTCGCAGCTGCCCAGGCCGCTGCAGGTCAGCGAGCTTACCAATCGCGAGCTGCGCCTGGAGTCGCCCTGGAAACGGTTTATCTTCATTCCGCCGGCTCCGCCGCCTGCGCCTGCGCCTGCGGAAAGGCGCGAGGCCAGGGAAGCAAGTTCGCGATGAGAACACTGCTGATCGTCGGCGCGGCGCTCGCGGGCGTGCTGTTGTTCCTGCTGGCCACGGCCAGTGCGGCCGATTCCACCATGCTGGCACGCAACTATCCGCTGCTGCTCGCGCTGAACGCCGCCCTTGCCGCGGCGCTCGCCGCGCTGGTCGGTTACCAGTTGGCCGCGGTCATACGCCGCTATCGTGGGCGCGCGTTCGGCTCGCGCCTCACGCTGCGCTTCCTGTTGCTGTTCGCCATGATGGCGGTGGTGCCGGGGGTACTTGTATACACGGTGTCGGTTCAGTTTCTCACCAAGAGCATCGAATCCTGGTTCGACGTCAAGGTGGATGCGGCGCTCGAAGGCGGCATCAGCCTCGGGCAGTCGGCGATCGATCGCATGCTCGCCGAGATGCAAGTGAAGGGGCGTGCCATGGCGCTCGAGCTTGCGGAACGCTCCTCGGGGCGTCAGGCGTCGCTGCTCAACCGGCTGCGCGAGCAGGCCGGGGTCCAGGAGGCGGTGTTGGTCAGTTCGAACGGGACCCTGTTGGCGAGTGCCACGGACGACGTGGCCAGATTCGTGCCGGAACTGCCGACGGCGCAGATGCTGCGCCAGGCGCGCTCGCCGCAGGGTTACAGCTGGATTGACGCGGCGCACGGCAAACCGCTGGCGCTGCGCGTGGTGGTACCCGTGACCGGGCTGGCGATCGCCGACGAGGCGCGCTTTCTGCAACTGCGCCAAACGGTGCCGGCGGGACTGGCGCGCAGCGCCGAGGCGGTCGAGGCGGCCTATCGGGACTACCGCGAGCTCTCCTTGTCGCGCCAAGGCTTGCGGCGCATCTACATCGTCACGTTGACGCTGGCGTTGCTGATGGCGCTGTTTGTCGCAATATCGCTCGCGGCGATCCTGTCCGCGCGCCTGTCCGCGCCGCTGGCTAATCTGGCGCAGGCGACGCAAGCGGTGGCGCGCGGCGACTTCTCGCAACGACCGCCGGTGATCAGCCGCGACGAGCTCGGGGTGCTCACGGAGTCCTTCAATTCAATGACGCGCCAGCTCGACGAGGCGCGCAAGGTGGTGGAGAGCAACCGTGTCGCGCTGGAGACGGCGAACGCTTCGCTGGAAAACATCCTCGCCAACTTGTCTGCAGGGGTGCTGGTGTTCGACCGCGAGCTGCGTCTTTCGATCTCCAATCGCGGCGCCGCAGAGATCCTTGGCAGCGAGCTGCAAGCCCACGCCGGCAGGCCGCTCGCCACGTGGAGCGCGGGGCTGGAGGCGTTCGCCGCAGCGGTGCGCGAGCAGTTCCTGGCGCACGGCGCAAGTACCTGGCAACTGGAGATCAGCCTCAGGGGCACCGGCAAAACGCTGCTGGCGCGCGGGGCTGCGCTGCCAGAGGCGACCGGTGGCGGCTACGTGCTGGTGTTCGACGACATCACGCAGCTGATCCAGGCGCAGCGCGCCACCGCCTGGGCCGAAGTCGCCCGGCGCCTCGCTCACGAGATCAAGAACCCGCTCACGCCGATCCAGCTCTCCGCCGAGCGCCTGGAGATGAAACTCGAGGGCCATCTCGCCCCGGAGGACGCCGAGGTGCTCAAGCGCAGCACGCAGACGATCGTCAACCAGGTCACGGCGCTGAAATCCATGGTGGATGATTTCGGCGACTACGCGCGGCTGCCGACACCGGTGCCCGCGGGGCTCGATCTGAATGCGCTGGTCGTCGACGTGCTGGCGCTGTACGAAACCTCGCTGGTGCCGATCGCCGCGCGCCTGGCGCCCGGCCTGCCGCCGGTGTGGGCCGATACCGCGCAGATCCGCCAGGTGATCCACAATCTGGTGCAAAACGCGCAGGATGCGCTGGAGAATCGCAAGCAGCCGCGCATGCTGCCGGCGATCGAAGTGTGCACCGAGCTGGCCGGAAACAAGGTGCGGCTCTCGGTGAGCGACAACGGCGACGGCTTTCCCGAGGAGCTGATGACACGCATCTTCGAGCCTTATGTCACCACCAAGCCGCGCGGCACCGGGCTGGGTTTGGCCATCGTCAAGAAGATCGTCGACGAGCACCGCGGCAGCATCGCCATCGAGAACCGCCCCGAGCGCGGCGCTTCGGTGAGCGTCCTGCTGCCGCTCGCGGAAGCGGCCTGAGCGCGCCATGGCGCAGATCCTGGTGGTCGACGACGAGATCGGCATCCGCGAGCTGCTCTCGGAGATCCTCGCCGACGAGGGCCACGGCGTGCTGCTCGCCGACTGCGCCGGCGCGGCGCGCCGCCTGCGCGATGCGAATCGCCCCGACCTCGTGCTGCTCGACATCTGGATGCCGGACACCGACGGTATCAGCCTGCTCAAGGAGTGGGCCGGCAATGGGCAGCTGACAATGCCCGTGGTCATGATGTCCGGTCACGGCACCATCGAGACCGCGGTTGAGGCCACGCGCATCGGCGCGCTCGACTACCTGGAAAAGCCGATCGCCTTGCAGCGGCTGCTGACGACGGTCAAGCGCGCGCTGCGCAACCACGAGATTGCCGCCCCGCGCAAGCTGTCGATGGCGACGCTGGGTCGCTCGGCGTCGCTCGGCGAGCTGCGCAAGCGTCTGGCGCAGCTGGCGCAGACCTCCGCACCGTTGCTGCTGCGCGGCGAACAGGGCATGCTGCCCGAACTGTTCGCGCGGCAACTCGCGGCGCCGGGCGCGCCGTTCCTCGCCGGTGCCGAACTGCTGGCCGACGCTTCGAGCGAGCTGCTGGCGCGTGCCAACGGCGGCATCCTGTTCCTGCCCGACCTGGCGCGACTGTCGCGCAGCGAGCAGAAGAACCTGGAATTCCTTCAGGCGCGCGCCGATAAGCACAACGCGCGCATCGTGTCGTTCTCGTCGCTGGACGCGAAGGCGCTGGTCGAACGCTGCGGCTACGACGCCGCGCTGGTGGCGCGCCTGGGCGAACTGGCGCTGCGCTTGCCGCCGCTGCGCGAGTTCGCCGAGGACCTACCCGATCTGGCGGCGCAGATGCTGGCGCAGTTGGTCGAGTCGCGCGCCTGCCCCGCGCGGCGTTTCTCGGTGGGTGCGCTCAACGCCCTGCGCCTGCACCGCTGGCCAGGCAATCTTGCCGAGTTGGAGCACGCGGTAAAGAACCTCGCCATCACCTCGCTCGACGAGGAGGTGCGAATCGAGGACGTCGAGCGGGTGCTCGCGGCGCAGGCGGGGCATGCGTCGGCTCCCGAACTGGCGCTCGACCGGCCCTATCGCGAGGCGCGCGAAGTCTTCGAGCGCGTGTACTTCGAGAACCTGCTCGCCGCAGAGCATGGCAGCATGTCGCGCGTGGCGGAGCGCAGCGGCCTGGAGCGCACGCACCTGTACCGCAAATTAAAGGCGCTGGGGCTGCCGGTCGGCCGGCGCGAAGAAGGGTGAAAGGGAATAGAATGCCGCGCTTTGCGCAAGGAGAATTTCCGGCGTGAAGATCGTGATCCTCGGGGCCGGGCAGGTGGGCAGTTCGCTCGCCGAAAGCCTGGTCTCCGAGCAAAACGACATCACGGTGGTGGACGTCGAGCCGGCGCGGCTGCGTGCGCTGCAGGACCGGCTCGACTTGCGCACCGTGGCCGGCAGCGCCTCGCATCCCTCCGTGCTGATGGAGGCCGGCATCGACGACGCCGACCTGCTCATCGCGGTGACGCAGTCGGACGAGACCAACCTCGTCGCCTGCAAGCTGGCGGCGCGCATGTTCAACGTGCCGCGGCGCATCGCGCGCATCCGCGCCACCGATTTCCTCGACGACCCCAAGGTGCTCGGGCCGGACGGTTTCGACGTCGACTTGTCGATCTGTCCCGAGCAGGTGCTGACCGACTACATCGTCAAGCTGGTGGAATTTCCCGAAGCGCTGCAGGTGCTGGATTTCGCCGGCGGCCAGGTGAGCCTGGTGGCGGTGCGCGCCTACCAGGGTGGCCCGATGGTGGGCCGCCCGGTGAAGGAAATCCGCGGCCATATCCCGAACATCGACACGCGCATCGTCGCCATCTTCCGGCGCGATGGCGCGGTGCTGCCCGACGGCGATACGGTGATCGAAGACGGCGACGAGGTGTTCTGCCTGGCGGCCTCCGACAACATCCGGCAGGTGATGAAGGAGTTGCGGCGCATGGACCAGCCAGTGAAGCGCGTGATGATTGCCGGCGGCGGCAACATCGGGCTGCGCCTGGCGCGCGCGCTGGAGGGCGATTACTCGGTGCGCCTGATCGATCACAACAAGCGGCGCTGCGAAGTGCTCGCCGCCAAGCTCAACCGCGCCCTGGTGCTGAATGGTGACGCCACCGACGAGGAGCTGCTCGGGCAGGAGAACATCGCCGAGATGGACCTGTTCGTCGCGGTCACCAACGACGACGAGAACAACATCATGAGCTGCCTGCTGGCGAAGAAAATGGGCGCGCGGCGCGTGGTGGCGCTGATCAACCGCCGCAGCTACGTCGACCTGCTGCAGAGCGGCCAGATCGACATCGCCATCTCGCCGGCACAGGCCACCATCGGCAAGCTGCTTGCCCACGTGCGTCGCGGCGACGTGGTGGCGGTGCACAGCCTGCGGCGCGGCGCCGCCGAGGCGCTGGAAGCCGTGGTGCACGGCGACCGGGATTCCTGCCGGCTCACCGGCCGGCGCGTCGAGGAGATCGAGTTGCCCGCCGGCGCCACCATCGGCGCTGTGGTTCGCGCGGGCGAAGTGCTGATGGCGCACCACGACACCCGCATCGAGGCCGAGGACCACGTCATCGTGTTCGTCACCGACAAGAAAACCCTGCCGCGGGTCGAGAAGCTGTTCCAGGTCGGCGCGCGCTTCCTCTAGTCCGCGGCAACAGTGCGCCCCTACGCCGTCCTGCACCTGCTTTCCATGGTGCTGGTGCTGTTTGGCGGGTGCATGCTGCTGCCGCTCGCTTTTTCCCTGGGTCTTGGCGACGGCGCACACGCGGCGTACGCGCAGGCCATCGGCATCACGCTCTCCTCCGGCGTCGCGCTGTGGTCGCTGACGCGGCGCGCGCGGCGCGAATTGCAGGTGCGCGACGGTTTCCTGCTGGTGGCGCTGGTGTGGACCGTGCTGCCGGTATTCGCCGCCTTGCCGCTGGTACTGCAGCTGCCCGCGCTGTCATTCACCGACGCTTATTTCGAGGCCGTGTCCGGCCTTACGGCCAGCGGCGCGACGGTGCTCTCCGGCCTCGACCAGCTGCGGCCCTCGCTCAATATCTGGCGCGGCTTCATGATCTGGCTGGGCGGGATGGGGGTGATCGTGCTGGCGGTGGCGATCATGCCGCTGCTGGGCGTGGGCGGCTCCCAGCTGTTCAAGGCCGAGACGCCGACGCCGATGAAGGACACCAAGCTGACGCCGCGCATCGCCGAGACCGCCAAGGGCCTGTGGCTGGTGTATTTCGGTCTCACGGCGGCCTGCGGATTGGCCTATTACATGGCGGGCATGACCTGGCTGGACGCGGTGATGCACGCCTTCACCACGCTGGGCCTGGGGGGCTTTTCCACCCACGACCAAAGCTACGCCTACTGGAATTCACCGCGCATCGAGGCGGTGGCCATCGTCTTCATGCTGATCGCGGCGATCAACTTCGCGACGCACTTCCTCGCCTGGCACCGGCGCTCGCTGCGCGCCTACCGCGTTGATCCCGAGGCCAAGGTGTTTCTGGCGGTGGTCGTCGTGTCGGTGCTGGGCGTTGCCGCATACCTGGTGTGGGCGGGCGTATATCCGGACTTCGGCACGGCGCTGCGCTACGCGGCGTTCAACGTAGTGTCGATCGCCACGACCACCGGCTACGCCAATACCGATTTCAACCTGTGGCCGACCTTCGCCCCGCTGCTCATGCTGTTCCTGTGCAGCTTCGCCAGTTGTTCGGGCTCGACCGGCAGCGGCATCAAGATGATCCGCGCGCAGATCCTGTTCAAGCAGATCTTCCGCGAGTTGCTGCGCATCATCCACCCGCGCATCTACAACCCGGTCAAGCTTGCCGGCAAGCCCATCGAGAACAACGTGGTATTCGCGGTACTGGCCTACGCATTCGTCTACGTCGCCTGCATCGTCGTCTTCACGCTGCTCTTGACGGTGAGCGGCGCCGATGTGCTCACGGCGTTTTCTGCGGCAGTGGCCTCGATGAACAACACCGGTCCGGGGCTGGCGCAGGTGGGCCCCGCCTCGAACTACGCGGTGCTGAACGACTTCCAGACCTGGGTATGCTCGTTTGCCATGCTGCTCGGGCGCCTGGAGCTGTTCACGCTGCTGGTCGTGCTGACGCCCGCTTTCTGGCGCAAGTGAACCGCATCCCGGTCGGGGTGGCGGCAGGGCCGCCGGCCAGGCTGCCGGAAGGCCGGGTGGTCCTCAGGCCGCGTGCCTGCCCATGCTGACGCCAGACTAGGCGTGTTTCTTCTTGGCCTTCTTATTGGCCTGGTGCGGGCGCTTGTTGCCGTAACTGGCCTTGTAGATCTTGCCGCGCCGAGTTCTCTTGTCGCCTCTGCCCATGTCATGCCTCCGGTTGCGATTCGCGCCGCATTATAGCTAGGCTGCCTTGACGCGCGCGTCTGGATCGTAGGCCAGCCAGGGCGCGAGCCATTTCTCCGTCTCGGCGACGCTCAACTGCTTGCGCCGCGCGTAGTCCTCGATCTGGTCCGGTCCGATCTTGCCGACCGCGAAGTAGCGCGCATCGGGATGCGACAGGTAGAAACCCGACACCGCGGCCGTCGGCAGCATGGCGTAAGACTCGGTGAGTTGCATGTCGGCATTGCGCTCGGCGTCGAGCAGGGCGAACAGCACGCCCTTCTCGGTATGGTCCGGGCACGCCGGATATCCCGGCGCCGGACGGATGCCGCGGTATTTCTCGGCGATCAGGTCCTCGTAGCCCGGCGCCTCGTCAGGCGCATAGCCCCAGTACTCGCGGCGCACGCGCTGGTGCAGGTGCTCGGCGAAGCTTTCCGCCAGGCGGTCGGCCAGCGCCTTGAGCATGATCGCCGAGTAATCGTCGTGGGCGCGCTCGAACTCGGCGAGTTTCCGTTCGATGCCGATGCCGGCGGTCACGGCGAATGCGCCGACCCAGTCCGGCACCCCGGAGTCCTTGGGCGCCACGTAGTCGGCGAGGCATTGGTTGGCGCGCCCAGCGGGCTTCTGATTTTGCTGGCGCAGGTTGTGCCAGGTCGCGAGCGTGTCGCGGCGCGCGGCATCGCGGAAGATTTCTATGTCGTCCCCCATCCGCGCGGCCGGAAACAGCCCGAACACGCCGCTGGCGCGCACCCAGCGGCCGTCGACCATCCTTTTCAGGAAGGCCAGCGCGTCCGCATGGAGCTTCTTCGCTTCCGTGCCGACCACCGCGTCCTCGAGAATTTCAGGATAAGATCCCGACAGTTCCCAGGTCTGGAAAAACGGCCCCCAGTCGATGCAGGGCACGAGCTTTTCGAGCGGATAGTTCTTGAGTACGGTGACGCCCGGCTGCACGGGTTGCGGCGGCTGGTAGGACGACCAGTCGGTGGCATGGCCGAGTTCGCGCGCACGCGCGATCGGCAGCAGCGGCCCGGGACCTTTCTTGTCGGCGTGCTGGCGCCGGATGTTCTCGTAGTCGGCGCGTACGCCGGCGACATAGGCCTCGCGCGCATTTGGCGACAGCAGACTCTGCGTCACGCTGACCGAACGTGACGCGTCGGGCACGTACACCACCGGACCCGAATAGGCGGGCGCGATCTTCACCGCGGTGTGCGCTCGCGAAGTAGTGGCGCCGCCAATCAGCAGCGGCAGCGTGAGTCCCGCGCGTTCCATCTCCCTGGCCACGTGCGTCATTTCCTCCAGCGACGGCGTGATCAGGCCGGACAGGCCGATGGCGTCCGCTTTGGCCTCGCGCGCCGTGTCGAGGATCGTCTGCGCGGGCACCATCACGCCGAGATTCACCACTTCGTAGTTGTTGCACTGGAGCACCACGGAGACGATGTTCTTGCCGATGTCGTGCACGTCTCCCTTGACCGTGGCGATCACGATCTTGCCCTTGGGGCGGCCGGCCTCACCGGTCCTGGCCTTTTCCGCTTCGATGTAAGGCACCAGGTGCGCCACCGCCTGCTTCATGACGCGGGCCGATTTCACC
>JANMSV010000011.1:0-6954 GCA_031389685.1 Betaproteobacteria bacterium | reverse complement strand
GCGGCCCTGCCTAGCGCCCGCGGCGCGTGCGATGCATCAGGATTCCCGCGACCAGCACCACTGCGGTGATCGCCAGGATCCACAGCGACATCGGCCGATCCAGGAAAATACCGAACGAGCCGTGCGAGATGGTCAGGGTCTGGCGCAGCGACTGCTCGGCGAGCGGTCCCAGAACCAGCGCGAGCACCAGCGCCGCCGGCGAAAAACCGTACAGGCGCATGAAGAAGCCGACCAGGCCAGCCGCGAACATCAGCCAGGTTTCGATGATGCTGCCGTTCACGCTGTAGGTGCCGATGGTGCAGACCAGGATCACCGCCGGCGCGAGGATACGGTAGGGCAGCTTGATCATCTGCACGAACAGCGGAATGGCGAAGATGTTGAGCGCGAGCAGTGCGACGTTGCCCAGGTACATGCTGGCGATCAGGCCCCAGGCGAATTCGGGCCGCTGCGCCATCAGCAACGGCCCCGGCGTCAACCCCCAGAGCACGAACGCGGCGAGCAGCACCGCGGTCGAGGCCGAGCCCGGAATGCCGAGCGTGAGCAACGGCACCATGGCGCCTGAGGAAGCGGCGTTGTTCGCCGCCTCGGGCCCGACCAGGCCCGCCATCGCGCCCTTGCCGAATTTCTCCGGCGTGGGAGAGGCGGATTTCTCGAGCGAATAGGCCATGAGCGAGGCGACCGTCGCGCCGGCACCTGGAATCACGCCGATCGCAAAGCCCAACAGCGAGCCGCGCAGCAGGCTGAATTTGGTCTCGATGAAATCGCGCGCACTGGGCCAGAAGCGCTGCTCCTGGTCGTAGCGCACGATGCCGCCGCTGCCCTTCAAGTGCAGCCCCGTGTACAGCGCGTAATACAGCTCGCCCAGGCCGAACAGGCCGATGGCGATCGGAATGAAGTCGATGCCGCCGATCATCTCGGCGGACTTGAAGGTGAAGCGGGTGTGGCCGGTTTCGAGGTCCACGCCGACGGTGCCGAGTGCGAAGCCGAGGAGCGCCGAAATCACACCGTAGCGCCAGTTTCCGCCGACCATGACGATCAGCGTCGCCAAGCCCATCATCACCAGCAGGAAGAACTCGGGCGGGCCGAAGCTGCGCGTCACCTGCGAAAACAGCGGCGCGAGCACGGTGATCAGGATCACGCCGAGCGTGCCGCCGACGAAAGAGGCGACCGCCTGCATCACCAGCGCCGGCCCGGCGCGGCCCTGCTGCGCGAGCGGATAGCCGTCGAAGGTGCTCGCCACCGTGGCGGACTCCCCCGGCGTATTGAGCAGGATCGAGGTGATCGTGCCGCCATACATCGAGCCGTAGTAGATCGCCGCCAGCATGATCACCGCGCTGGTCGGGTCCATGCCGAAGGTGATCGGCAGCAGGATCGCGATCCCCGCCGACGGACCGAACCCGGGAATGATGCCGACGATCATGCCGATCATGACTCCCGCGAAAAGATAGGCGAGGTTGATCGGCGTAGCCGCGACCGACAGCCCGAGCAGCAGGTGGTTGAGAACCTCCATCAGAACGGCAGCGGCAGCAGGCCGCGCGGCAGCGTGGCCTTGAGCCAGACGCTGAACATCAGGTACATCGCGAGCGGCAGCAGGATCGCCACCAGCGCGCTCTGCAGCGCGCGCCCGCGGTTGAGGAACGCGAGTGCACCGAACATGAAGACGATCATCGACAGCAGGCCGCCAATCACGTCGAGCAACCCGACGAACACCGCCGAGAGCAGCGCCACCACCGCGACGGTGCGCCAGAAAGGCGAGATGCCGCCCTCGAGCGGTTCGCGCCTCAGGTCAATGAAGAAGCTGTAGGCGCACAGCGCGACCAGGCCCGCGCCGATGATGCGCGGAAAGAATCCCGGCCCGAGGCGCCCGGCCGAGGACAGGTAGTTCAGTTCGGCAAAGGCCGTGTAGGTATACCAGGCGGCGCCGAACAGCAGCGCGAGCAGAAACCCGGCACGCTGGGTCCGCCCACCCATCGCCCCGCCGGCGGGGTCACGAGATGCGTTCATGCAGCGCCCGTTACTTGATGGCGCCCGACTTTCTCAGGATCTCGGCGAAGGTGCCCTGCGTCTTCTGCAGGAAAGCGCGGAACTCCTCGCCGTAGAGCACGTTCTCCGTCAGGAGCTGCTTGTCGATGTAGGCCTTCCACTCCGGGGTCTCGACGACTTTGCGGATCGTCCCGATCCACCACTGCTGCACCTCTTTGGACACCTCGGGCGGCAGCACCAGGCCGCGCGGCATCGAAACACCGATCTCGTAGCCTGCCTGGGCGAACGTGGGCACGTCGCCCAGCACCTTGGGCGTCGCCTTGCCGCTGAAGGCGAGCGCCCGCAGGTCGCCCGACTGCAGCAAGCCGAGCACTTCGCCCGGATTCGACATCATCGCGTCGAGCGCATCGGAGAGCAGAGCGGTGGTGAGCTCGCCCTGCTTGTTGAACGACACGTAGTCGAACTTGAAACCCGCGCGCTCCGAGAACAGCTTGGGCACGATGAAATCGACGTTCACCGCGCCGATGCCGCCGATCGCGGGCGGCTTGGCCTTCGCCGCCTCGACGAATTGCTTCAGGTTGCGGATCTTCGAGTTCTTGTTCACCAGCAGGACCAGGTCGTCCGTGGCGAGCAGGGCGATCGGCGTGAAGCTGGGCGGTTGCCAGGGAGTGTTGGCCTGCAGCGGCGTGGTGATGAAGCTGCCGCTGGTCGAGGAGATGTGGTAGGGGTTGCCCTTCTGGCTGAACAGGTAGCCCCAGCCGACCGCGCCGCTGCCGCCGGCGCGGTTCTCGGCCACGATGGTGTCGGGGTAGAGCTTGTACTTCTCGATGATCGAGATCAGCGTACGCGACATGATGTCGTTGCCGCCGCCCGGCCCGAAGGCGATGGTCCAGTTGAGGCGCTTGCTCGGATAGTGGTCCTGGGCAAGCGCCGGGGCGCCCGTCAATGCGGCGACCGCGAGCAACGCGAGCGTAACGGTCTTGCTGAACAGCGTGCGGGGCATGGCGGTCCTCCTCCCGGAGATTTGGCGTGGCGAACGAGATAGTCTGGTTCGGCCGGAAGAATGTCAATCCTCGGCCGCGCAAGCCCGCCCGAGCGCTAACGGAAATCGAAGATACGCGCGGCGTTGCTCCCGCCTACGCGCTCACGCACGCCCTCGGGAAGCCGGTCCACGCGCGCCAGGCAGCCGGCCGGGTCGCCGATGGTATGCGGGTAATCCGAGCCGTACAGCACATTGCCCGCGCCGAACACGTTCACGGCCATCGCCAAAGCCTGGTCCGTGAATACCACGGCATCGGCGTAGATGCGCCGTGCGTGCCAGCTCGGTTTTTCCCGTGTCTTCGTGCGGCAGGCGGGAATGTGCTCGAAGCACTGGTCCAGGCGGCCGATCAGATAGGGCAGCGTGCCGCCGCCGTGGCTGGCGATGATCTTCAGCTTCTCGAAGCGCTCGAAGAATCCGTCGTAGATCATGCGCGCCACCGCCAGCGTAGTGTCGGTGGTAAAGCCGATGGAGGCAGTGAGCTGGAACTCTTTCATCCCCATTTCCTTCACCCCCGGCGGCGCGGTGGGATGAATCAGCACCGGCAGCTGCGCAGTGTCGATCGCCTTCCAGATCTTCGCGAACGCGGGATCGGTGAGCGCCTTGCCGCCGATGTTGGCGAGCACCAACACGCCGCAGGCGCCGGCCTTGAGCGAGCGCTTGAGTTCCGTGAGCGCCGACTTCTCGTACTGCCAGGGGAGCGAACAGAACCACTGGATGCGGTCGGGCCAGATCCTGCGCGCCTGCGCCATTTCGTCATTCATCACCTGCGCCGCCTTGAGACTCACCTTCGCCCCACCCCAGTAGACGTTCGGGCAAGTGAGGGACACGACGGCGACGTCGATGCCCACGCGGTTCATATTCTTGATGCGCAGATCCCAATCGAACATTTCCGGCACTGGCGTCATGAAAGGCGTGCCGTCGAGGTGGATGGCGCGCAGGCCCCCGGTCACCGATTTCAGCGCATAGCGCGGCCGGCCGTGCAGCTCGAGCAACTTCAGCCACGCATGGTTGAGCATGTGGGTATGGACGTCGATGACGGGACTCATGGCTCCTCCTGGCGGAAGGCGAAGCCTAGTGAGGCTTGCCTCTGCAGGCAACCAGCCGGCGCGAAATGAGGGCTTGACCCAGTACCCGCTCCAGGGTTTGAAATGCCATCGATGAGCGCCGCCTGCTGCCAACCCAAGCCGCGCGCCGCCGATCCGGCGTACCGCCGCGTCCTCGTCGTTGCGCTGGTTCTCAATGCGGCGATGTTTCTGGTCGAACTCGGTTCCGGCGTTGCCGCCGGTTCCTCGTCGCTGCTCGCCGATGCGGTCGATTTCGCCGGGGACGCGCTGAACTACGCCTTGTCCCTGGGGGCGCTTGCCCTCATGCCCGCCTGGCGACCCCGGGTCGCGCTGTTGAAGGGCCTCTCGATGGGCGGCTACGGCGTCGTCGTGCTGGCGATCACCGCCTGGCACGCGGGCAGCGGCACGCTGCCCGATGCGTCGACCATGAGCGTGGTCGCGGTGCTTGCCCTGGTCGTAAACGTCGGCGTTGCGGCCATGCTTTACCGCTACCGGGCCGGTGACGCGGACATGCGCTCGGTCTGGCTGTGTTCGCGCAACGACGCGATCGGGAACATTGCGGTGCTGCTCGCCGCGGCCGGCGTCTTCGGCAGCGGCCAGGGCTGGCCCGACTGGCTGGTGGCGGCGCTGCTCGCGAGCCTCGCGCTCACCTCCTCGGTGGCCGTGGTGCGGCATTCCCTGCGTGAGATACTGGATCCGAGATGCGAATCGGTGAACTCGCCCGCCACGCGGCCTGCCCCGTAGAGACCATCCGCTACTACGAAAAGGAGGGCCTGCTCGCCGCACCGCGGCGTTCGAGCGCGAATTACCGCGACTACGGCCCGGCGCACCTGGAGCGCCTGGCCTTCATCCGCCGCTGCCGGTCGCTCGACATGTCGCTCCCGGAGGTGCGTACCCTGCTCGAGGCGATCGAGCGCCCGGGCGGCGACTGCGCGCCGGTGGATGCATTGCTGGACGAGCACATCGGGCACGTCGCGACGCGCATTGCCGAATTGGCGCGCTTGAAGGAGGAACTGGACGCGATCCGCGCGCACTGCGCGGGCGCACGGCCGGCCAAGTCCTGCGGCATCATCGAGACGCTGTCGCGGCCGGCGGCCAAGCGCGCTGCGCGCCGCAGCCACGTGCGCGGCGCGAAGTAGTTTCCCTAGCCCATGCGCAGCGTTCCACGCCGCGCCGTCCTTTACGCGCTGGGCGCCGCAGCGTTGTTCGGCGCGAGCACCCCGTTCGCCAAGCTGCTGCTGGGCGAAGTATCGCCACTGGTGCTCGCGGCGGTGCTGTACCTGGGCAGTGGCATCGGCCTGGCGGCTTGGATCATCGTGCGCACGCGCCTGCCCGGTCGCGAACCGGTCGCGCCGATCCCGCGGCGGGACTGGCTTTGGGTCGCGGCTGCGATCGCGGCAGGCGGCGTCGCCGGCCCGATCCTGCTGATGCAGGGGCTGGTGCGCACGGACGCCTCGGCCGCATCGCTTCTGCTCAACCTCGAGGCGGTGCTCACCGCGGTGATTGCGTGGACGGTATTCCGCGAAAACGTGGACCGGCGCGTGTTTGCCGGCATGGCAGCCATCGTTGCCGGAGGCGTGCTGCTGTCGTTCGCCGCCGCGCCGCGCGCCGGCGGCCTGGCCGGCTCGCTCCTGATCGCCGCTGCCTGCCTCGCCTGGGCGATCGACAACAACCTCACGCGCCGCGTCTCGGGCGGCGACGCCGCGACGCTGGCCTGCCTAAAGGGGCTGGTCGCCGGCGCGGTGAACCTCGCGCTGGCCTTGGCCCTGGGCGCACCGCTGCCCGCGGCCTCGGGCTGGTTCGGCGCCGGCCTCCTTGGGTTTCTGGGCTACGGGGTGAGCCTCGTGCTGTTCATCGTGGCACTAAGGAATCTGGGCACGGCGCGTACAGGTGCCTATTTCTCGGTGGCGCCGTTCTTCGGCGCCGCCCTTGCCCTTGCAATGCTGGGCGAGCGCCCGGAGATCGCATTCTGGCTGGCCGCGGGTTTGATGGCGCTCGGCATCTGGCTGCACCTGTCGGAGCATCATGACCACGCGCATGTGCACAACGAGCTCGAGCATGCACACGAGCACCTGCACGATGCGCACCACCAGCACGCGCACGATTTTCCATGGGATGGCCGCGAACCGCACGTGCATCCGCACCGGCATGAAGCCCTGCGGCATTCCCATCCGCACTATCCGGACCTGCACCACCGCCATACGCACTGAGGCCGGCCGTGATTTCGCTCCTGCGAACAGTCCTCCTGATGCTGCTTGCCGCCTTGCCGGTGCAGGCATGGAGCGGCGATTCGATCGCGGTGATCGAGCGGCGTGAGCTCGCTCTCGAGCGCAGCGCGACGCCCACGTCACACGAGATCAAGCTGGTGCTCGCCTACTTCGAAGGCAGCTGGGCGCCGGAGGCGATTCACTGTGCGGTCCGTCAGGCCGCGCAGCTCCTCGGGCAATGCGGCGTGGCAATCGCGCAAGCCGAGCTGGCGCTGCTCGACGCGCCGGCGCGCTACCGCGAATTTAGTACGCCGGTCTCGCGAGAACTGGCGCGCGCGCTGCCTCTGGGAAAACCCACGATCTATTTCGTCGCCGGTACCCGCCAGCACCCGGCCTTCGACGCGGAGGCGATCGGGCGCGCAAACAGCCGTACGCGCCCGGAGCTCAGGGACACGGTCTGGGTCGTGCGCGGCGCGCGCGACCTTGGCATCGTGCTCGCGCACGAGCTTGCGCATGTGCTGATGGACAGCGGCGAGCACACGACGGAGCCGGGCAATTTGATGCGGGAGGACACGGCGCCGCAAAACACCACCCTGTCGGGTGCGCAGTGCGCGCGGCTGCGCGAAACGGCGGCCGCGAACGGATTGCTGCAGCCGGT
>JANMSV010000008.1:0-1775 GCA_031389685.1 Betaproteobacteria bacterium | reverse complement strand
GAACAGCTTGTCCGGGTAGGCGAGGATGCGCAGCTTCGCGTCCTGCCCTGCCTTGACGAGGCCCAGATCGCGCTCGAAGACTTCCGCCACCAGCCACACCGAGGAGAGGTCGGCGATCTCGTACAGCGCCTCGCCGGGCATGAAGCGCATGCCTTGCACGCTTGGCTTCTGCAGCACCACGCCGGCGACCGGCGAGCGGTACGTGAGCAGTTGCCGGGCTTTCCCTTCCTTGCGCAGCGTTTCGAGCTCCGTGTCGGAGATGCCCCAGTTGCGCATGCGGCGCATGACCCCCTCGGCCAGGCGCTGCATCACCGCCTGCGCCTCAGGGCCGCTCGCGCGCGTGTCCTCGATCGCGCGCAGCGCGATCAGGTATTCGTCCTGTGCAATGATCAGCTCCGGGCTGTAGACCTCCATCAGCGGCTGGCCGCGCGCCACGGCCTGGCCGGTGGTGTTGACGTGCAGCTTCTCGATCCAACCCTCGAAGCGCGGCGTCACCTTGTAGAGCAGCCGCTCATTCGCCTGGATCGTTCCGACGGCCTGCACCGCGCGCAGCAGCTCGCGTTCCGCGGCGGCTTCGGTCCTGACGCCCAGCAGTTGCACCTTGTCGAGGCTGATCTTGACCGTGCCTGCCTTGGCCGGCGGCTCCTCGCCTTCGAACACAGGGACGTAATCCATCCCCATCGGGTCCTTCTTCGGCACCGGCGAAGTGTCCGGCAGGCCCATGGGATTGCGGTAATACAGGGCCTTGCGCTCGCTCTTGCCCGCCGTGGCGCCGGCAGAAGGCGTCGCTTCCGGGACCGCGCTGTTGCGCGCGCCGAGCCAGTAACCTGCGGCGAGCGCCGCCGCAGCGGCTATCGCCGCGCCCGCGATCCAAGTCGTTCGATTCATCGTCGTTCTTCCTCAGAGCAGCGGCGCGCCGGTCAGGAACTCCACCTCGGCGAGCGCCTTGTTGTAAGCGGCGATGCTCGCCGCGTAGCCGATCTCGGCGTTGAACACCGTCATCCGGCTGTCGAGCAGGGTGAAGAAATCGACGCGGCCCACCTGGTAGGCGGAGAGCGAGGCTTCGGCCGTGAGCCTCGCCTGGGGAAGGAGCGCGGTCTCATAGAGACGCACCGATTTCAGCGTCTGCTCGGCCGCGGCCACCTGCTGGCGCAGCATGGCGTCAAGCTCGTTCAGCCGCGCCTGGTACATGGCCGAGGCCTGCTCGCGCATCGCCTCGGCCTCCGCGACGCGCGGCTCGCGCTTGGATTCGCGCCAGATCGGCAGGTTGATCGCCACGGTGAAGCTGATCATGTCCTCGCGGCGCAGGTCCTGGTAATTGTCGCGCTGGCCGTAGGAAAGCCGCAGGTCGAAGTCGGGGTAGTAGTCCTTTCGCGCGAGTTCCAGCGCCCTCATGCTGCGGTCCATCATGCGCTGCTGCGCGAGGAGCTGCGGGCGGTTCGCGCGAGCGAGCGCGCGTAGCGCGTCCAGCCGCAGGCTCGCTTCCCGCGCGTGCGCCGGTCCGGGGCTCACGGCGTGCGGCGCCGCGCCGCGGCCGGCGGCCCGGTTCAGCTCCGCTTCCAGCATCGGGCGCTCGCGGCCGAGCTTGATCAGCTCCTCCAGCATCTTCGATACCTGGGTCTGGGCCTTCAGCACGTCGGCCTGCGTGCTCTGTCCCACGCCGTAGCGCGCCTCCACGATCGACAGGAACTGCTCCAGCACCCGGCGATTCCTCTCCGCAAGCCGCAGCGACTCGTCCGTGAGCCCGAGGTCGAAATAGGCGACTGTCACGTCGC
>JANMSV010000268.1:0-15034 GCA_031389685.1 Betaproteobacteria bacterium | reverse complement strand
GCCACCAGCCCGCTGCACATGAAGATGAAGCTGCGCATGACGCCCGACCAGGTGTTCGAGCAGGCGCAGCTCGCGGTGCGCTTTGCGAAGAAGGCCTGCCCGGACGTCGAATTCTCGCCCGAGGACGCCAGCCGCTCGGAGCCTGATTTCCTCTGCCGCGTGATCGAGGCGGTGATCAAGGAGGGCGCGACCACCATCAACATCCCGGACACGGTGGGCTACGCGGTGCCCGAGCAGTTCGGCGAGATGATCCGCTCGCTGCGAGAAAGGATTCCCAATTCCGACAAGGCGGTCTGGAGCGTGCATTGCCACAACGACCTCGGCATGGCGGTGGCGAACTCGCTCGCCGCGGTGCGCATCGGCGGCGCGCGCCAGATCGAATGCACGGTCAATGGGCTCGGCGAGCGCGCGGGCAACACCTCGCTCGAGGAAGTGGTGATGGCAGTGCGCACTCGCAAGGATTTCTTCGACCTGGAGACGCGCCTCGACACCACGCAGATCGTGCCCACCTCGCGCCTGGTGTCGCAGATCACCGGCTTCGTGGTGCAGCCGAACAAGGCGGTGGTCGGTGCGAACGCTTTCGCGCATGCCTCCGGCATTCACCAGGACGGCGTGCTCAAGGCGCGCGAGACTTACGAGATCATGACCGCCGAGGACGTGGGCTGGTCGACCAACAAGATCGTGCTGGGCAAGCTCTCGGGGCGCACCGCGTTCCGCCAGCGCATGAAGGAGCTCGGCATCGAGCTCGACAACGAGGACGCCTACAACAAGGCCTTCCAGCGCTTCAAGGACCTCGCCGACAAGAAGGCGGAAATCTTCGACGAGGACCTGCTGGCGCTGGTGGCGCAGGAGGCGGGAATTTCCAAGGATGAGCACTGGCAGCTGGTGACCATGAGCCAGGCCAGTGGCATGGGCGAGAAGCCGCACGCGAAGATCGTGATGTCCGAGGCCGGCAAGGAGAAGCGGTCCGAGGCGCAGGGCGACGGGCCGGTGGATGCGACGTTCAAGGCGATCGAGTCCGTGGCGAAGAGCGGGGCGGAACTGCTGCTTTACTCGGTGAACGCGGTGACCCAGGGCACGGAGTCGCAGGGCGAGGTGACGGTGCGGCTGGCCAAGGGCGGGCGCATCGTGAATGGCGTGGGCGCCGATACCGACATCATCGTGGCCTCCGCCAAGGCCTACATCAGCGCGCTGAACAAGCTGGCGAGCAAGGTGGAGCGGGTCAACCCGCAGCACCAGCTCTAGTCAGCCGCGCGTACGCCACCGCAGAAGCGAAAAAAACAAGGCTGAGGATGATCTCCGCGCCGGCGAGCCACTGCGAGACCCCGCGCTCGCTCCAGGCGCGCACCACGCCTTCGGCGAAATAGGCGAGCACCAGCATCGAAGACCACTGGTAGGTGTAGCGCCGGCCGGCAAGGATGCCCGCCAACGGCAAGGCCAGCGGCGCGGCCTTCAGCGCTAGGAACGAGCCGCCCGGCCTGAGCGGCGCGAGCCACATCTCCCAGGACAGGCAGAGAAGCATCAGGGCCACGAGACTCGCCACGCTCGTCAGATAGGCGTTGCGAATCACTTCCCGAGCTTCAACGAAATTTCGGCCAGGCGCTTGCCTTGCGCAATGCACAGTGCGCGCTCGGCATCCGCCACCGGCTGATCGTCGGCTACGCCCGCGAAATGGCTCGGCCCGTAGGGCGTGCCGCCGGTGCGCGTGGCGTTTATTTCGGCCTGCGTGTAGGGCAAGCCGACGATCACCATGCCGTGGTGCAGGAGCGGCAGCATCATGGACAGCAACGTCGTCTCCTGCCCGCCGTGCATCGAAGCCGTGGAGGTGAATACGCAGGCGGGCTTGCCGGCGAGCGCGCCGCTCAGCCACAGGGCTGAAGTGCCGTCGAGAAAATGTTTGAGCGGCGCCGCCATGTTGCCGAAACGCGTCGGGCTGCCCAGCGCGAGCCCGGCGCAGGACTCGAGGTCGCGCAGTTCACAGTACGGCGCGCCCTCGGGCGGGATCGCCGCCCGCGCGCTCTGCGTCACCGACGCAACCTTCGGCACGGTGCGCAGGCGCGCTGCCGCGCCCGGCACGCGCTCCACGCCCTGCGCGACGAGTTCCGCCATGCGCCGCACGGACCCGCCGACGCTGTAGTAGAGGACCAGGATCTCCGCCATGGGCCTGTATCATAAGGGCCCGATGCACCGCATTGCACAACGCCTGCTCGAGTTCTTCCTCGCGCTGGTGCGGCGCTTGTACGAAGACCGCGGCCTGCAGACGGCCGGCTCCCTCACATTCACTTCCTTGCTCGCGCTGGTGCCATTGATCACGGTGGCGCTCGCGCTGTCGAGCGCTTTTCCCGCGTTCGATCACGCCATCGAGGCGCTCGGCCGGTTCGTGGCCGGGCAACTGCTCCCCGAAGGCAGCGCCCGCGTCACACGGGAGTTCGGGGCCTTCGCCGACAGCGCCGCGCGCTTGACGACGGTCGGTCTTGTGTTCCTCGCCGTCGTGGCGCTGATGCTGATGCTCACAGTCGACGAGGTGCTGAACCGGATGTTCCGCGTGCAGCGCCGGCGGTCGCTAGTGCAGCGCCTCGTCGTGTACTGGGCGGTACTGTCGCTCGGCCCGGTGCTGATCGGCGCCAGCCTGTCGATGACCTCGTTCCTCGTGGGCAGCTCCCTGGGGATGCTCGATCTCGGCGGGTTCGCCAAGGCGGCGCTCGGGCTGCTGACCTTCCTGTTTACCTGCGCCGCGTTGACGATGCTCTACCTGGTGGTGCCATTCCGGCAGATCGAGCTGCGCCATGCGTTGGCCGGCGGCGTCGTCGCCGGGGTCATCTTCGAGATCGCTAAGCGAGGTTTCGCGCTGTTCATCGCCAAGTTCCCCACCTATTCGCTGGTCTACGGCGCTTTTGCCGCCTTCCCCATCTTCCTGATCTGGCTGTACCTGTCCTGGGTCGTGGTGTTGTTCGGCGCGACGCTCACCGCCATGCTGCCGGCGTGGCGCGCAGTGCACGCCTTGCGCACCGACGCGCCGGGGCGCGAGCTGTTCGATGCACTCGCCGTGCTGCGGGTGCTGGCGCGCGAGCGCAACGCGCTCGGCGTCGGCCGCATCGCGATGCAAGCGGGCCTGACGCCGGAGCGCTGCGAGCGCGTGCTGGAGCGTTGCGCGACGCTGGGCTGGACGGCGCGCACCGACAAGGAGTCCTGGTTGCTGGCGCGCGACGCGGGCGCCATCCGTGTCGCCGACGTCGTCGGCGCTTTCGCCATCGATGCCGCGGCGCTGCGCGCGCAGGGGTCACCGGTGCTGGCGGAGCACTTCGAGCGCGCCGGCGCATCGCTGACCATGACGTTGCAGGACATCGCCGCCGAGGAGACGCTCGCATGACCGCCTTGCACCGCCGCGACCGACTGATCGCCGCGCTCGACGTGCCCAGCGCCGCGGAGGCGCGCGCCTGCGCGCAGACACTTGGCGATGCCGTGCAGTTCTACAAGATCGGCCTGGAACTGTTCTGCGCCGGCGGTTACTTCGAGTTGCTGCAATGGCTGCGCGCGCGCGGTGGAAAGGTATTCGCTGACCTCAAGCTGTACGACATTCCCGAGACGGTGCGCCGCGCGGTGGCTAACCTGCGCTCCAGCGGCGCGGAATTCCTTACGGTGCACGCGGAGCGCTCGATCATGGAGGCTGCGACGCGGGAAAAGGGCCAGGTGAAGATCCTCGCCGTCACCGTTCTCACCAGCTTTGACCAGAAAAATCTGGCCGAAATGGGCTACGCCGGAAGCATCGAGGAGCTGGTGCTGCAGCGCGCGCGCGCCGCGCTCGATTCCGGTTGCGACGGCGTCATCGCCTCCGGGCTCGAAGCGCCGAGGATCAAGGCAGCGTTCGGCGGCAAGCTGCTCGTGGTGACGCCGGGCGTGCGACCCGCCGGGGCGGCGGCGGTGGATCAGAAGCGTGTCCTCGACGTGGCGCAGGCGTTCGCCAACGGCGCCGACTACATCGTGGTCGGTCGCCCGATTCGCGACGCGGCCGACCCACGCGCCGCCGCCGAAGCGATTCAAAGCACCATCGCAACCGTGTTCAAGGACTGACGCAACGCAACACGGCGACACCTAAGTCGCGTACAATGCGCGACTTTTCTTTTTCGGATCAAAGCCGTGCCGCGCGCCCTGCGTAACCTCGCGATAATCGCCCACGTCGACCACGGCAAGACCACGCTGGTGGACAAGCTGCTGCGCGCCTCCGGCATCTTTGCGGCGCACGAACAGCTGCAGGAGCGGGTCATGGACTCCAACGACTTGGAGCGCGAGCGCGGCATCACCATCCTGGCCAAGAACTGCGCGGTGCGTTACGAAGGCACGCATATCAATATCGTTGACACCCCGGGCCACGCCGACTTCGGCGGCGAGGTCGAGCGCGTGCTGTCGATGGTCGACGGCGTGCTGCTGCTGGTGGATGCGGTCGATGGCCCGATGCCGCAGACGCGCTTCGTCACGCGCAAGGCGCTCGCGCAGGGCCTCAAGCCCATCGTGGTGGTGAACAAGGTGGACCGGCCCGGCGCGCGCGCGCAGTGGACGGTCAACCAGACCTTCGACCTGTTCGACAAGCTGGGCGCGACCGAGGAGCAGCTCGATTTTCCCGTCATCTACGCGTCCGCCCTGGAAGGCTGGGCGAGCCTTGACGTCGGGGCAAGGGGCGGCGACATGAAGCCCCTGTTCGAGGCGATCCTCCAGCACGTGCCGATGCGCGACGAAGACGCGGACGGGCCCCTGCAACTGCAGATCTGCTCGCTCGATTACTCGAGTTACGTCGGCAAGATCGGCATCGGCCGCATCCGCCGCGGGCGGCTCAAAGCGGCGCAGGAAGTTCTGGTGCTGAACGGGCCGGACGACGCCGCGCCGTTCAAGGCCAAGGTCAACCAGGTACAGATGTTCGAGGGCCTGGAGCGGGTGCAGGTGGCCGAGGCCGAGGCGGGCGACATCGTGCTGATCAACGGCATCGAGGAGCTCGTCATCGGCACTACGCTTTGCCATCCCGAACATGCCGATGCGCTGCCGCTGCTCAAGGTGGACGAGCCGACGCTGACCATGAACTTCCTGGTCAACGCCTCGCCGCTGGCGGGCCGCGAAGGCAAGTACGTGACCAGCCGCCAGATCCGCGAGCGCCTGGAGCGCGAAACCAAGAGCAACGTCGCACTGCGCGTCGAATACCCGGAAGACACCGATACCTTCATCGTGCACGGCCGCGGCGAGCTGCACCTGACGATCCTGCTGGAAAACATGCGCCGCGAAGGTTACGAGATCGCCGTGTCGCGCCCGCGCGTGGTGATCAAGGACATCGGCGGCGTACGCTGCGAGCCCTTCGAGGTCCTGACCGTGGACGTGGAAGAGGTCAACCAGGGCGGCGTGATGGAGGAGCTGGGCCGGCGCCGCGGCGAGCTGATCGAGATGCAGCCCGACGGCAAGGGCCGGGTGCGCCTCGACTACCGCATTTCGGCGCGCGGGTTGATCGGCTTCCAGGGCGAATTCATGACCTTGACGCGCGGCACCGGCGTCATGAGCCACGTATTCGACGAGTACGCCCCCGCCAGGACGGAGGAAATGGCCGATCGAAGGAACGGCGTGCTGGTATCGCAGGACGACGGTGTCGCGGTGGCCTACGCGCTGTGGAAGCTGCAGGAGCGCGGGCGCATGTTCGTCGTTCCCGGCGAGCCGGTCTACGAGGGGATGATCGTCGGCATCCACAGCCGCGACAACGACTTGACGGTGAACCCGATCCGCACCAAGCAGCTCACCAACATCCGCGCCTCCGGCAAGGACGAGGCCATCGACCTCGTGCCGCCGATCGGCTTGACGCTGGAATACGCGGTGGAATTCATCGCCGACGACGAGCTGGTGGAGATCACGCCGAAGTCCATCCGGCTGCGCAAGCGCTTCCTGCAGGAGAACGAGCGCCGGCGCGCGGACCGGGCGGCAGCCTAACTCCGCTCAGGGGATCGGCACCGCCGCCAGCAATTGCGCGCCGACGTCCACCCGGCGCGCGGCATCGTGCGCCGGGCGCAGGCGATGCCCTGCGACCCCTGGCAGCACGACCTGCACGTCTTCCGGAATCACCTTGTCGCGGCCCTCGAGCAGCGCCCAGGCGCGCGCCGAGTGCACCAGCGCCAGCGCCGCGCGCGGCGACAGGCCGGCGACGTAATCGGGCGAGCGCCGCGTATGCGCGACGATCGCCTGCACATAATCGAGCAGCGCCGGGGCCACGTGCACGCGTTGCGCACTGGTCTGCAGTTCCACCAATTCAGCCGGGCTCATGCAGGGATCGAGGCTGGCGAGCAGGTCGCGCCGGTCGGTGCCTGCGAGCAGCGCGCGCTCGGCGTCCCGATCCGGATAGCCCAGTTCGATGCGCATCAGGAAGCGGTCGAGCTGCGACTCGGGCAGCGGAAAGGTGCCGACCTGTTCGGACGGATTTTGCGTGGCGATGACGAAAAACGGCTCGGGGAGCTTGCGCGTCTCGGTCTCCACCGTCACCTGGTGTTCCTCCATCGCCTCGAGCAGCGCGCTCTGCGTCTTGGGCGTGGCGCGGTTCACTTCGTCGGCGAGGATCAGCTGCGCGAAGATCGGTCCGGGGTGGAACTTGAACGATCCGCTGTCGCGCTCGTACACCGAAACGCCGATGATGTCCGCCGGCAGCATGTCGCTGGTGAACTGGATGCGCTGGAAATGCATGCCGAGCGTGCGCGCGAGTACGTGCGCCAGAGTGGTCTTGCCCACCCCGGGAACGTCCTCGATCAGTAGGTGGCCGCGCGCGATCAGGCAGGCGAGCGCCAGCCGCACTTGCGTTTCCTTGCCCAGGATCACCTCGCCCGCAGTACGGATCAGGCGTTCGACCGGCGAGGGTACGGGTTGCGTTTTGATCTGTGTTTTCAGGAGCATGGCCCGATTGTACAGGGTATGATTTGACGCATCATGGCGACCGCTTTCATCACCCACGCCGATTGTCTGAAGCACGAAATGGGCGCCGGGCACCCCGAGCGCCCGGAGCGCCTCATGGCGATCGAAGACCAATTGATCGCCTCGGGCGTCGGCGCGCAGCTCGCGCGCTACGAAGCGCCGCTGGCGGACGACGAAGACCTGGCGCGGGTGCATCCACTCGAGTACGTGCGCGCCATTCGCGACGCGGCGCCCGCGTCAGGCTCGGTGCGTCTGGACCCAGATACGGCGATGAATCCCTACACTCTGCGCGCGGCGCTGCGCGCGGCCGGCGCGGCGGTGCTGGCCACCGATCTGGTGCTGCGCGGCGAGGCCGACAGCGCGTTTTGCAGCGTGCGCCCGCCGGGTCACCACGCGTGCCGCGCACGGCCAATGGGTTTTTGCATCTTCAACAACGTCGCGGTCGCTGCGCGCCGAGCGCTGCAGGTGCATGGCCTGGCGCGCGTCGCGATCATCGATTTCGACGTGCATCACGGCAATGGCACCGAGGAGATCTTCCAGAACGACGCGCAGGTACTGATGGTGTCCACCTTCCAGCACCCCTTCTATCCTTACAGCGGCACCGAGGCGCCGGCAGCCAACATGGTGAACGTGCCGCTCGCGGCGGGCACCGGCTCGAAGCAATTCCGCGAAGCAGTGAGCGAGGCCTGGGTCCCGGCGCTGGACGGTTTCAAGCCGCAACTGGTGATCTTCTCCGCGGGATTCGATGCGCACGAAGAGGACGACATGGCCATGCTGCGTCTGACGGACGCCGATTACGGCTGGGTGACGCAGCAGGTCATGGCCGTGGCGGACCGGCATGCGCGGGGACGCATGGTGTCGATGCTGGAGGGCGGCTACGCGCTCTCGGCCCTGGGCAGAAGCGTGGTGCAGCATGTGCGCGTGCTGGCCGGATTGAACGGCTGAGGTTTGTCCTGGTGTAAGGTATCGGGTCGGGCGCGTGACCGCACCCCGAAAGGAAACCCATGTTCGTCTTTACCACCTATACCCGTTTCAAGAGGGGACCATGAGACACTTCAGACTGCTGTCTCATTCCCTGCTATTCCTCGTCCTGGCGAGTCCCGCCCAGGGGCAATCCCTGAAAGTGTCCGCGATACCGGACGAATCCCCGACCGAGCTCCTGCGCAAGTTCAAGCCGCTCGGCGCCTACCTGGAAAAAGAAACCGGCATGAAGGTCGACTGGACACCGGTGAACGACTACCCGGCGGTGGTCGAAGGCCTGGCCGGCAACCGCGTCGACCTTGCCTGGCTGGGCGGCTTTACATTCGTGCAGGCGCGCATCCGCACCGGCAACGCGATCCCCATCGCGCAGCGCGCCGAGGACGAGAAATTCATCAGTTACTACATCGTGCCGCAAAACAGTCCCGCGAAAAGCCTGCAGGATCTGAAGGGCAAGACTTTCGCCTTCGGCTCGCCTTCGTCCACCTCGGGCCACCTGATGCCGCGCTTCTTCCTGCTCCAGGTCGGCATTAATCCCGACAAGGACTTCGCACGCATCGCGTTCTCGGGCGCGCACGATGCCACGGTCGCGTTCGTCGCCTCCGGCCGCGTCGCGGCCGGCGTACTCAACGCCTCGGTATTCGAGCGGCTGACGGAAAAGGGCGACGCCAACGCCAAGGCAGTGCGCATCCTGGCCAAGACGCCGCCGTACTATGACTACAACTGGACGGTGCGCGGCAACCTCGACCCGGCGCAGGTGAAGAAGCTGACCGCGGCATTCCTCAAGCTCGACCCGGCGATTCCCGCGCACAAGGAAATCCTCGATTTGCAGCGCGCCTCGCGCTTCATCGCCACCCGGCCCGAGAACTACAAGGGCACCGAGGAGGCGGCGCGCGCGGCGGGGCTGTTGAAATAGGCGCCGGCCGCGAGTGAACTTCGGGCTCGACGCGTTGCGACTGGTATTGCCGGGAGGGCACCGGGCGCTGGCCGGCGTGTCGCTTGAGGTGCGGCACGGCGAGCGCGTGGTGGTGATCGGGCCCTCCGGCGCGGGAAAGACCAGCCTGCTGCGCGTCGTGGGCACTGCGCTGCGTCCAAGCAGCGGAACGCTTTGCATCGCGGGGGTCGATCCCTGGGCACTGCCAGCCGGCGCATTGCGCCGGCTGCGCGGCCGCGTCGGCATGATCCACCAGTCGCCACCGCTGCCGCCGCGCCAGCGTCTGGTCACCGCGGTGCTCGCGGGACGCCTTGAAGCCTGGGGCTTATTCAAGGGCCTTGCCTCACTCGCCTATCCTGCGGACGTCGCCGGCGCGCGCGACGCTCTGGCCCGGCTGGAGCTTGCGGAGCGCCTGTTCGACCGCTGCGACCGCCTCTCGGGCGGGCAGCTGCAGCGCGTCGGTGTGGCGCGCGTGCTGTACCAGAAACCCGACCTGATCCTCGCCGACGAGCCGGTCTCGTCGCTCGACCCGCAGCTCGCCGACCAGACCATTGGCGAACTGCATCGCGAAGCGCAGGCGCGCGGCGTGACGCTGATGGCGAGCCTGCACGCGGTGGACCTGGCGCTGAAGTGGTTTCCGCGCGTCGTCGGGCTGCGCGACGGCACCGTGGTGTTCGATCAGCCGCCGGTGCGCATCAGCGATGCCATGCTGCGCGACCTGTATGCGACGGAGACGCCGGTGATCCCCGTGCAGGGCTACGAACCGCTGCAACGGCTCGCGGCAGGACCACGCTCCGCGCGACGCGGCGCGCAACCGCTCTGCCGGTGAACGTCGCCGCGGTGCGGCGCGACCCGGCGCTGGGTGCGCGCCTTGCCCTGGCGGCCGTGGGACTGGCGCTGCTCTGGCCGGCGATCGACCTCGCGGAATTCGACCCCCGCAAGCTGTTCGAGACTGGCAACCTCGAGACCGTGGCGCGCTTCCTGGGCACCTTCTTTCCGCTCGCGCTCGGCGCCGATTTCCTCGACCTGGTGCTGCGCTCGGCACTGGAAACACTGGCGCTCGCCACGGCGGGCACTGCCGTCGCGATCGTGCTCGCCCTGCCGCTGGCGATGGCGGTCTCGGAGAGCCTGTCGGTGTCTCGCGTCGGCCCTGCGCGCCGCGCCTGGATCGGACGGCTGCTGCGCACCCCTGTGCGCGCCTTGCTGGTGTTCATGCGCTCCATCCCGGAGATCGTGTGGGCGCTGCTGTTCGTGCGCGCCGTCGGCCTCGGACCCGCGGCGGGCGTGCTGGCGATCGCCATCAACTATGCCGGGATGCTGGGCAAGGTGTATTTCGAGATTTTCGAGGCGGGCGATACGCGCCCGGCGCGCGCCGTGCTCGAGTCCGGCGGCGGCCGGGTGCACGCATTTTTCTACGGCGTGCTGCCGGTGTCGCTGCCGGAGCTCGTGTCCTATTCGGTGTACCGCTGGGAATGCGCGATCCGCGCCTCGGTGGTGATGGGCTTCGTCGGCGCCGGCGGCCTGGGTCAGCAGATGGAACTGTCGATGCGCATGCTGGAGGGCGGCGAGGTCGCCACCATGCTGCTCGTTTTTCTCGCCCTGGTCATGCTGGCGGACGCCATCAGCGCGCTGCTGCGCAAGGTGCTGATGTGAGAAACGGCGCACTGGTGTGGCAGCCGTGGGCGGTACTGGGTGCCTGCGCACTCGCCGCCGCCGCGAGCTTCGCCTATCTGGGCGTTGATTTCGGCGTGCTGTTCGGCGCCGACAGCCGGCAGCAGATGGGGCAGTTCGCGCGCGGTTTTTTTCCGCCCGACACCACGCCGGAGTTCCTGCGCCGCACCCTGCGCGGCGCGGCCGAGACGATTGCCATGTCCGCGCTCGGCACGCTGCTTGCCGCGCTGGCCGGCGCGCTGCTGGCGCTGCCCGCCTCGGGCCGCTGGGGCCGCTGGCTGCGCCTGCCCGCGCGCCTCGTGCTCAACGTGCTGCGCTCGATCCCCGAACTGGTGTGGGCGGTGTTCATGGTGCTGGCGGCGGGGCTCGGACCTTTCGCCGGCTGCCTGGCGCTGGCCGTGCACACGGCGGGCGTGCTGGGGCGGCTGTTCGCCGAAACGCTGGAGAACGCGCCGCCCGAGCCGGGGCGCGCGTTGCGCGACGCGGGGAGCGGCGCCACGCTCGCTTTCCTTTACGGCACCCTGCCTGTGGTGCTGCCGCAATTCACCTCGTACGCCTTGTATCGCTGGGAGTACAACATCCGCATGGCGGCGGTGCTCGGGCTGGTCGGTGCCGGCGGCCTCGGTCAGATGCTCTACGTGGCCCTGTCGGTGTTCAAGACCCAGGAGGCGGCGACCTTGCTCCTGACGATGATCGCGATCGTCGGCATGGTGGACCTGCTCAGCGCCTGGCTGCGGCGTTACCTCGGGCGCTCCGGCGCCTGAGCAGCCCGTGCAGCGCGCGCGCCAGCGCCGCGCGTTCAGCCGCCGGGGAGAACAGCGCGCGCCTGTCTGCCAGCGAGTGCCGCAGGCGGCGCAGGAAGCGCTCATCGCGCTGTGCGCGCGCCAGCAGCCGCGCGAGCGCGCGCTCGCCGCCCACGGGAAAGTAGCCGGGATAGCCGCGACCGAGCATGCCGACATTTCCGGAAACGCGTGAAGCGAGCACCGGGGTGCCGATGCGCGCCGCCTCGGCGATGACATTGGCGCCGCCTTCCATGCGCGAACTCACCACCAGCAGGTGGCTGCGCGCGAGCCAGCCGAGCGCGCGCGCATGCGGCACGCCGCCGAGCCAGCGGTAGCGAGGCTCGGCGGCCATCTGGCGGCGCGCCTCCTCCTCCATGGCCGGCGACAGGGCCGCGCCCAGCTGGACCACCTCGATGCCGCTATCGCGGGGCAGGTGGGCAAGGGCGGCCGCCGCGCGGAACGGATCCTTCTCTTCGCGCAGGTGGCCGACGACCGCGACCCGGAACAGCTGTGCGGGTGGCGCGTGCCGCGCACGCGGATCGGCCGATTGATGCACGACGTGGGTCTTGCGGCGCCACCGCGGCGCGAGCAGTCGAAGCGCTTCACTCTGCAGCACGATGATGCGGTCCGCCCGTTCGAGCGAATCCCGCGCTACGGCGGATCCGGGCAGGTCGCGGTACAGGTCGGTTCCGGTGAGCACCACGCACAACGGCCCGCGCGGATGCGCCGCGCGATAGCGCGCGATGGAGGCGTGGCTGCGGCGTGCATGCAGCGCGAGCAGGAGCGCGCAGGGCTTGCCGTCCCAGTCCACGGCGATCGAGACCCGGTGCCCGGCGCGGCGCAGCTGCGCAGCCCAGCGCAGCGCGGTGTGGCGGTTGCCGTTGCGGGTGCCAGCGCCAGCCGGGGTGACGATCGCGATGCGCGCCATGGGTTCTGGTTAGACTAGCACGCGATGCAAGGCGATCCGTCCAGGCTGGAGCGCGAGCTTTTCGAGGCGCGAGCGCACACCCTGCGCCTTACGCAGGACCTCCAGGGCGCGCAGCTCCTCGGCCCGAAGCTCGACATCGTCAACCCGCCGCTCTGGGAGATCGGTCACGTGGCCTGGTTCCAGGAACGCTGGTGCCTGCGCACCGCGCGCGGCGGCGCGCCCGTGGATTCGATCCTCGCAGGCGCCGATGCGCTCTATGATTCCTCCGCGGTGGCGCACGGCACGCGCTGGAGCCTGCCGCTGCCCGGGCTCGACGCGACGCGTGCCTACATGGCGGAGGTTCTCGAGCGGGTGGGCGCGCGCCTCGCGCGCGAGCCGGAAAACGCCGCGCTGGCCTATTACGCGCAGCTTTGCGTGTACCACGAGGACATGCACGCTGAAGCTTTTCACCATACGCGCCAAACGCTCGGGTACCCGGATCCGACTGGGGCCGGACTGGCGCCGGTCGAGCCGGCGGGCGACCTGGAATTCGCGGGCGGGCGTTTCAAGCGCGGCGCACAGCCCGGCACGGGCTTCACTTTCGACAACGAAAAGTGGGCGCACGAGGTTGAGGTGGCGCCATTTCGCATCGCCCGTGCCGCGGTGTCCAATGCCGAGTACCTCGCTTACGTCGAGGACGGGGGGGCTGCGCCGCGCTACTGGAAGAAGCCGGAGCGCGCCTGGCTACGACGCAGCTTCGGGCGCTGGCTGCCGCTCGCGCCCCGGGAGCCGGTGCTGCACGTCAGCGCGCTCGAGGCCGAGGCCTACTGCCGTTGGGCGAAGCGCAGGCTGCCGAGCGAAGCGGAGTGGGAATTCGCGGCGGCGAGGCTGCCGCGGATGCTGGGCAATGTCTGGGAGTGGACCGCGAGCGCCTTCCTGCCCTACCCGGGTTTCTCGGCCGACCCCTACGAGGATTATTCGCGGCCCTGGTTCGGCACGCACCGCGTGCTGCGCGGCGGGAGTTTCTCGACCCCGGCCCGGCTCGCGCGAGCGGGGTTCCGCAATTTCTACACCCCGGAACGGGCCGACGTGTTCTGCGGCTTTCGGACCTGCGCGGCCTAGGCCGCTTCCTTGCCCTTGACGGCGGCGGGGGTTTCCTCGAGCAGGGCGATCACTCGCTTGGCATGGCGGTAAAGCTTCTCGCCCCTAGCGGTCACCACCACGCCGCGGCGATGGCGCTCGAACAATTGCACGTCGAGGAACAACTCGAGCCTGCGGATGCGGGCGGAAACGTTGGATTGCACGGTCTGCAGCAGAACGCCGGCGCGCGCGAATCCCCCTTCCTCGTACACGGCGACGAAATAGCGCAGGTCTTTGCTGTCCATGCTGTTGACCACTATAGCAAAGGGATCATGCCATCTGCATATTAGTTAGCAGACGCGGCGCCTAGTGCAACAAACTGTCACTCCAGCCGCCAGGGCCCTCATGGCGCCAGTTCCCGCGCCATGCCGGCGAACGACGCCTCGTCGGCTGCCGCGACCCGCAGCACCTGCGCCTGCGGCAGGCGCGGGAAATTGCGCTGTGCCGAGCGCCGGTAGGCCGGATCGTAGTGTTCCTCGAGCAGGCGCTCGACCAACTGTTCCCAGGCTGCGCGCGCGGCCAGCGCTTTCCAGCTTTCCACGCGTTCGCGCCCGTGCAGCCGCAGCAGGCAATCCAGTTGCGCGCCCAACGCCGCCGGGTCGGCGAAGAAATGGCGGTACTCTTCCATCAGCAGCGCGACGCGCGCCGCCGTCGCAGCCTCGAGCAGCACGCATTCGGATTCGCGCATGGTCTCGATGAGCGCCTGCGGCACCTGCAGCTGGCCGATCTTGCGGCTTTCCCCTTCGACATACACCGGCCGCGCGCGGTCGAGCGCGGCAAGTTCGGCGTACAAATGGCTCTCGAACAACTTCTGCGTGGGTTGCGGACGGTCGGGCAGATCGCCCAGCACCGAACCACGGTGCGCGGCGAGCTCCTCGAGGTCGAGTACCTGTGCCCCGGCGCGTGCCAGCGCGCGCAGCAGGCGGCTTTTGCCGCTGCCGGTGGCGCCGTGCACCACGCGAAAGCGAATGCCGCGCGGCAGCCTGGCGAGCTGCTCCACCACGCCACGGCGGTAGGCGCGGTACCCGCCTTCGAGGGTTTGCGCATCCCAGCCGACTTCGCGCAGCACGTGCGCCAGCGAAGCGCTGCGCTTGCCGCCGCGCCAGCAGTACACCAGCGGGCGCCAATCCCTGGGCCGGTCGGCGAGCACGGCTTCGAGGTGGCGTGCGATGTTCCTCGCGACCAGGGCCGCGCCGAGCCTGCGCGCCTGGAACGTGCCCACCTGCTTGTAGATCGTGCCGACCTGCGCGCGCTCGGCGTCATCGAGCACTGGCAGCGACAGGGCGCCGGGAACGTGGTCCTCGGCGAACTCGGCCGGCGAGCGTGCGTCCAGGATGGCGTCGAAGGCCGTAAGGACGGACGGATGCATTTCGACGCACTGGGATGCAGGCTTCACCCGTAAAATTCTACGCTCCCGCCATGAACTCTCCCGACCCCGGCGAGCCACCGCTTGGACATTGCGCTAGGATCACGTCCATGAACGCACCCGAAAGAATCCGCCTCACCGAGTTCAGCCACGGCGGCGGCTGCGGCTGCAAGATCGCGCCGGCCGTGCTGTCCGAGATCCTCGCCTCGACGCCGATCCGCGGTTTGCCGAAGGATTTGCTGGTCGGCACCGAGACCTCCGACGATGCGGCGGTGTACCGCCTGAACGATGCGCAGGCGCTGGTCGCTACCACCGACTTCTTCACG
>JANMSV010000256.1:0-5910 GCA_031389685.1 Betaproteobacteria bacterium | reverse complement strand
CGCCGGCGCCCGAGAACGAGGGGCGGCTCGAATCGTTCATCTACCTGGAAGTTGACCGCCAGACCGATCCGGCCCGCCTGGGCCAGATCGCCGAGGGACTGCAGCGCGTGCTCGCCGACGTCGCCGCCGCGGTCGCGGACTGGAAGCCGATGCAGCAGCGCCTGCGCGAGCTGATCGGCGAGGTGGGCGCGGCGCAAGCGACGCAGGACGCGGACGGGGCGCGCGAGGCGCACGCCTTCCTTGCCTGGCTGCTCGACAATCACTTGACGCTGCTGGGCTACCGCGACTACGACCTGGTGACCGAGAACGGCGAGGATGTGCTGCGCATCGTGCGCGGTTCGGGGCTGGGCATCCTGCGCGAGCGCAAGGGCACGACCGTTTCCACGAGCTTCGCCACCCTGCCGCCCGAGACGCGCGCGCGGGCACGCCGGCCCGAGATCCTGGTGCTCTCGAAGGCCAACACGCGCGCCACGGTGCACCGGCCGGGATACCTGGATTACGTTGGCGTCAAGCGCTTCGATGACCAGGGCCAGGTGGTGGGCGAGCGGCGCTTTCTCGGGCTGTACACGCACAACGTGTACACCGCGAATCTCGACGAGATCCCGGTGGTCAGGCGCAAGGTCGCGCAGGTGCAGCAGCGCGCCGGCTTCCTGCCCTCAAGCCACAACGGCAAGGCGCTCAGCTCGATCCTCGAGGACTACCCGCGCGACGAATTGCTGCAGATCGAGCCCGAGGAACTTTACGCGCACGCCATCGCCATCCTGCAGCTCGGCGAACGCCAGCGCACGCGCTTGCTGGTGCGGCGCGACGCGTACGGGCGCTACATCACCTGCCTGGTGTACGTGCCGCGCGACAAGTACAACACCGAGCAGCGCCAGCGCTTCCAGCGCATCCTCGCGCAAGCCTACAACGGCACGGCGGCCGAGTTCACCGTGAGCCTGTCCGAGTCGCCGCTGGCGCGCATCTTCATGGTGGTGCGCACGCGCCCCGGCAGCGTGCCCGAGGTCGACGTGCGCGAGCTCGAGGCGCGCATCGTCGAGGCGACGCGGCGCTGGGAGGACGACCTGCATGCACTGCTCATCGAGCGGCTCGGCGAGGAGCGCGGCAACGAGCTGAACGCGCGCTACGGCCAGGCTTTCCCGGCGGGCTACCGGGAGGACAACCCGGTGTACGGCGCGCTGCTCGACATCGAGATGATGGATGCGCTCGGCGCGCCGTCCGCACTCGGCATGAACCTGTACCGACCGCTCGCCGCCGAGCCGGGCGTGCTGCGCTTGCGGCTCATCCGCACCGGCGCACCGATCGCGCTCTCGGACGCGCTGCCAATCCTGGAGAACCTCGGCGTACGCGTGCTCGATGACCGGCCCTACCACATCGAGCCGGCCGGGGGCGGCGTGGTGTGGATCGTCGACTTCGGGATGGCGTTTTCCGGCGCAGGGGAAATGGCGCTCGAGCGCGTGCGGCCGTTGTTCCATGAGGCTTTCGAGGCGATGTGGTCGGGGCGCGTCGAGGCCGACAGCCTGAACCAGTTGGTGCTCGCCGCGGAGCTCTCGGCGCGCGAGATCGCGATCCTGCGCGCCTATAGCCGCTACCTGCGACAGGCCGGCTTCACGTTCAGCCTCGCCTACGTGCAGCAAACGCTGGTCGCGCACCCCGCGCTCGCGCGCGGCCTGGTGCGACTGTTCCATGCGCGCTTCGAGCCGCAGCGCGCGGCGCCAGAAGCCGAAGAGAAAATCGTGCGCGAATTCGAAGCCGGGCTCGAGCAAGTGCCGAGCCTGGACGACGATCGCATCCTGCGGCGCTTTCTCGCCACCGTCCGTGCCACCACGCGCACCAACGCCTTCCAGGCGGATGCCGCGGGCCGGCCCAAGCCCTACCTCTCGCTCAAGTTCGATCCGCGCAGGGTGCCCGAACTTCCCGAACCGCGGCCGATGTTCGAGATCTTCGTGTACTCGCCGCGCGTCGAGGGCGTGCACCTGCGCGGCGGCCCGGTGGCGCGCGGGGGCCTGCGCTGGTCGGACCGGCGCGAGGATTTCCGCACCGAGGTGCTCGGCCTGATGAAGGCGCAGATGGTGAAGAACGCGGTGATCGTGCCGGTCGGCTCGAAGGGCGGCTTCGTCCTCAAGCAGCCGCCGCCCGCCGGGGACCGCGAGGCGCTGATGAAGGAAGGCGTGGCGTGCTACAAGATTTTCCTGTGCGGGCTGCTGGACATCACCGACAACCTGGTCGAGGGCGAGCCGGTGCCTCCGCCCGACGTGGTGCGCCATGACGGCGACGACCCGTACCTGGTGGTGGCCGCCGACAAGGGCACCGCAACCTTCTCCGACATCGCCAACGGCGTGGCCGCGGACTACGGCTTCTGGCTTGGCGACGCTTTCGCCTCGGGCGGCTCGGTCGGCTACGACCACAAGAAGATGGGCATCACCGCGCGCGGCGCCTGGGAATCGGTCAAGCGCCACTTCCGCGAGTTCGGCCACGACACGCAATCGCAGCCCTTTACCGTCGCCGGCATCGGCGACATGTCGGGCGACGTATTCGGCAACGGCATGCTGCTCTCGCGCCACCTCAGGCTGGTGGCCGCGTTCGACCACCGGCATGTGTTCATCGATCCGGACCCGGACGCGGTGCAGAGCTTTGCCGAGCGCGAGCGGCTGTTCCAGCTGCCGCGCTCGTCCTGGGCCGACTACGGCGCCAAGCTCATCTCCAAGGGCGGCGGCATCTGGCCGCGCAGCGCGAAGTCGATCCCGCTCTCAGCCGAGGCGCGGCGCGTGCTGGGCGTGGAAGCGAAGGCGCTCGCGCCAAGCGAGCTGGTGAGCGCGATCCTCAAGGCGCCGGTCGACCTGCTCTACAACGGCGGCATCGGCACCTACGTCAAGTCGAGCCGCGAGAGCCACGCGCAGGTGGGCGATCGCGCCAACGATGCGCTGCGCGTCGACGGCCGCGAGCTGCGCTGCAAGGTGATCGCCGAGGGTGGCAACCTCGGCCTGACCCATCTCGGGCGCATCGAGTACGCGCTCGCGGGCGGGCGCGTCAACACCGACGCCATCGACAACTCGGCCGGCGTGGACTGCTCGGATCACGAGGTGAACATCAAGATCCTGCTCGACGCCGCGGTGCGCGAGGGCGGGCTCTCGCTCGAGCAAAGGAACCGCCAACTCGCCCAAATGACCGACGAGGTCGCGGCGCTGGTGCTGCGCGACAACACCTTCCAGACGCAGAGCCTCTCGGTGGCCGGGCGCGTCGCGCCGCAGTTGCTCGAGCAGCAGGCGCGCTTCATCCGCGCGCTGGAGCGCGCCGGGCGCCTGAACCGCGCGCTCGAATTCCTGCCCTCGGACGACGAGATCGCCGAGAGGAAAGCTGCGCGGCTCGGCCTCACCGCGCCCGAGCGTGCGGTGCTGCTCGCTTACTCGAAGATGCAGATCTACGACGAACTGCTCGCCTCCGACATCCCGGAGGATCCGATCATCGCCACGGCGCTCGAGCGCTATTTCCCCAAGCCGTTGCGCGAGCACTATGCGCGCCTCATTCAGGCGCACGCACTGCGCCGCGAGATTGTCGCCACCCACATCACCAACAGCATGGTCAATCGGGTCGGCAGCACCTTCGTGCACCGCATGCGCGAAGAAGCCGGCGCGAGCACCGCCGAGGTGGTGCGCGCCTACCTGGTGACGCGCGAGGCCTACGGCCTGGTGGCTTTCTGGCAGCAGGCCGAGGCGCTCGATCTCAAAGTGCCGGACCGGGAGCAAAGCGCGCTGCTGCTCGACGCGGGGCGCCTGATCGTGCGCGCAACGCTGTGGTTGCTGCGCAACCGCAAACATCTTGCCGATGTCGCCAAGGCGATCGCGAATTTCCGTCCGGGCATCGAAGTGCTCGCCGCCATGCTGCCGGATGCGCTCGCCGAGGGCGAGCGCCAGGGCTACGACCAGATGAAGGCGCGCTACGCCGGGGCGGGCATGCCGCCCGATATAGCCGCACGGGTCGCGAGCTTCGACGTGCTGCCCGCGGCGCTCGACCTTGTTGAAGTGGGCGAGGCGCTCGGCCGCGATGTCGCGACGGTCGCGCAGGCGTACTTCGCGCTCGGCGGCAAGCTGGAGTTCGCGTGGCTGCGTGCCAAGTTCGCCGGGCTGCCTGCGGAGAGCCACTGGCAGGCGCTCGCCAAGGCGGCGCTACGCGATGACCTTGCCGGCATGCAGCGCCAGCTCACCGCCGACGCGCTGCGCGGCGCGGCCGGAAAGGGCGATGCGCAGCAGGCGATCAGCGCCTGGGAGGAAGCGAATCGCGCGCTGCTCGAGCGCTTCCGCCAGGTGCACGCCGACCTGCGCACGCACAAGACGATCGACCTGGCGATGGCGTCGGTGGCGATGAGGGAGTTGCGCAACATCGCCACGCGCGCCTAGCCGGCGCACCCGGCATCAGGCGCCCGCCGCCGCTGCCGCGCGCGGCGTCCATGCGACCAGCAAGCGCCCGAATTCTTCGGCTGGCACCGGCTTGCTGAACAGGTAACCCTGCGCCGTGTCGCAGCCCAACGCGCGCAGGAAGGCGAGCTGCTCGTCCGTTTCCACCCCTTCGGCCACCACCTTGAGGCGCAGGCTGTGCGCGATCGCGATGATGGCGCTCACGATGGCGGCGTCGTCCGGGTCCGAACTGATGTCGCGCACGAACGACTGGTCGATCTTCAGCTGGTGGATCGCGAGGCGCTTGAGGTAGCTCAGGCTCGAATAGCCGGTGCCGAAATCATCGATCGAGATCCGGGCGCCCATGTCCTCGAGCGCCTGGAAGCGGGCGTTCACCTTTTCCGAATGATGGATGATGACGCTCTCCGTGATCTCCAGCTCGAGGCGCTGCGCGGGCATGCCGGTCTCGCGCAGGATGCGCTCCACGGCCTGCACGAAGCCGTCATCCTGGAACTGCTTGGCCGAGCAGTTGACCGCGACCTGCAGCTGAGAATGCCCCGACGTTTGCCAGGCGCGGGCTCGCGAGCAGGCCTCGTGCAGCACCCATTCGCCCAGCGGCCCGATCAGGCCGGTTTCCTCGACGACCGGGATGAATTCCGATGGCGCGACCATGCCGCGCTGCGGGTGGCGCCAGCGCACCAGTGCTTCGAAGCCGACGATCCCGCCCGTCATCACGTCGAGTAGCGGCTGGTAATGCAAGAAGAACTCGCCACGCTCTAGGGCGAGGCGCAGGTCGCTCTCCAGCCGCAAGCGCTGCTGCGCTGCGTCGTTCATCGCCTGCGTGAAAAACTGGTAGTTATCCCGACCCATCTGCTTCGCGTGATACATCGCGGTATCGGCATTGCGCATCAGCGTCTCGACATCCTTGCCGTCATTCGGGTAAGCGCAGATGCCGATGCTGGGCGTGATGGTCAGTGCGTGGCCGTCCAGCGTCTCCGGCGCCGACAGCGCGTCGAGCACCTTCTGCGCCACGTGCCGCGCAGCGTCGGGGGTTTCCAGATCGCCGAGCAGGACGACGAATTCGTCGCCACCGATGCGGGCCACCGTGTCGGCGGCGCGCGTGCAGGCGAGCAAGCGCCGCGCGACCGACTGCAGCAGCCGGTCGCCGACCGGGTGGCCGAGCGAATCGTTGACCACCTTGAAGCGGTCCAGGTCGATGAACAGCAGCGCCAGCACTTCGTTGTTGCGCTGCGCCTTCGCGATCGCCTGCCCGATGCGGTCGTGCAACAGCACACGATTGGGCAACTGGGTGAGCGAATCGTGGTGCGCCATGTGACGGATTTTTTCCTCGACCAGCTTTTGCTCGGTGACGTCGCGCCCGGTGCCGCGGTAGCCCTTGAATTCGCCCTGCTCGTCGAAAATCGGTCGCCCGCTCACGCTGATGGTGCGCAGCTGGCCATGCAGGTCTTTGCGCTGGTAGACGAAATCGAGGAACGGCCGGCGCGCCTCGAGAAAT
>JANMSV010000253.1:0-1888 GCA_031389685.1 Betaproteobacteria bacterium | reverse complement strand
AGCGCCAGCGCCAGCGCCCCGGCTACCAGCACCTGTTTGCGCTTCAGGCCCGCTCCTTCGCTTCGCGCCACAAGTCGAGCTTTTCCTGGATCACGCGGTCGGAGTAGATGAACAGCACCGCGTCCTCGAAGGCCTGGTGCGTATGCGCCATCCAGCTCGGCGCCACGAAGATGTCGTGCGGCCCCCAGTCGAAGGCTTGGTCGCCGACGGTGGAGCGGCCGCGGCCCTCGACCACCGTGAATATCGCGCCGTCAGTCGAACGGTAAGGCGCGGACTTGAAGCCCTTCGGGATGAGCTGCATCCAGGTGGAGAGGGTGGGCATGGCCCAGCCGCCGTTCAGCGGGTTGATGAATTTCATCTTGTGCGCCTGCCAGGGATCCGGGGCACGCGTGCGGGCGAGCGTATCCAGCGACTCGCGCGATTTGCGGTAGGGATAATTGAAGATCGGCGAGGTCTGCGAGCGGTGCGTGATGTCCACCGGCAACAGGTTGTTGCCGAACTCGGCTGGCGCGGCGCCCTCGGGACGATCGAGCGTCTGCGCCTTGCCGCCCAGGTCCTCGCGAAAGCTCGCCCCCAGCAGGTTGACGATGTGCATGTCCAGGCCGTCCAGCCACACCATCGGCCCGCTGCCCTCGTGGCCGTGGTCGTGCCAGGTCCACGACGGGGTGATGACGAAGTCGCCCGGTTGCATCATCGTGCGCTCGCCCGCCACCGCGGTGAAGGCATCCTTGCCCTCGACGATGAAGCGCAGCGCGGAAGCCGCGTGCCGGTGCGCCGGCGCGATCTCTCCCGGCAGGATGATCTGCAGTCCCGCGAACAGGCTCTGCGTGATGCGCGACTGCCCCGGCAGCCCGGGGTTCTCCAGCACCATCACGCGACGCTCGGCCTCCGCCGCGCCGATCAACGTACAGGCCTCCATCAGGTGCGGTCGCACCTCGGCGTAGCGCCAGAGTGCGGCCACGGCGCGCGTGGCGGGCTTTTCCGTCACCAGGCCATGCAGCACGCGCCACAGCGGCGCCAGGTTCTGCTTCTCGGCCCGCGCGTAGAAGTCCTTCCTGCCCTCCTCCGCCGCGAGATTCACGGTGGGGACGATGCCCTCGAGCTCCTGCGCCTGCCTGGCGGCGTTTTCTACCGGTTTCATGTCGTCGCTCCTACTGAATGCCTCTCACGCCCGCAGTCCCGCGAAGTCGAACAGTTTCCGGTCCAGCAGGTGCGAGGGCCGCACGTCGCTGAGCGCGCCCAGGATCGATTCCACGCGCCCGGGATGCTGCTTCTCCCACTGGCGCAGCAGCTCGCGCACCTGGCGCCGCTGCAGATGCTCCTGTGAGCCGCAGAGATCGCACGGGATGATCGGAAAGCCCTTCTCTTCGGCGTAAGCCGCAAGGTCGTCCTCGCGCACGTAGGCGAGTGGCCGGATGACGATGTGCCGGCCGTCGTCCGACTTGAGCTTCGCCGGCATGGCCTTGAGCTTGCCGCCGAAAAAAAGGTTCAGGAAAAATGTCGCCAGGATGTCGTCGCGATGATGGCCGAGCGCGATCTTGGTCGCGCCGAGCTCGCCCGCCACGCGGTACAGCACGCCGCGGCGCAGCCGCGAGCACAGGGAACACATCGTCTTGCCCTCGGGCAGCACGCGCTTCACCACCGAGTAGGTATCCTGCTCGACGATCCTGAACGGCACGCCGAGCGCCTGCAGGTACTGCGGCAGCACCTGCTCCGGAAAACCCGGCTGCTTCTGGTCGAGGTTGATGGCGATAAGTTCGAAGGACACCGGCGCCTTTTCCTGCAACGCCATCAGCACCTCGAGCATGGCGTAGCTGTCCTTGCCGCCGGACAAGCACACCATCACCCGGTCGCCGTGCTCGATCATGCCGAAATCGGCGATCGCCTC
>JANMSV010000228.1:0-4128 GCA_031389685.1 Betaproteobacteria bacterium | reverse complement strand
GGTGAAGCTGCACGACAAGCCCACCGGACGGCTCATCGCGCGCTTCACGCTCGCCGAGCGCTGGGCGCACTGGGTGATGGGCATCAGCTTCGTGGTGCTGGGCATCACGGGGCTCATCATCCTGTTCGGCAAGTTCGTGCTGCTGCCGGTGATCGGCTACACGCTCTTCGCCTGGCTGACCGCGCTGGCCAAGAACCTGCACAACTTCGTCGCTCCGCTGTTCATCGTGAGCCTGCTCGTTTTCATCATCATGTACGCGAAGGACAACCTGCCGGAGAAGGGCGACGCGACCTGGCTCGCCAATGGCTGGAAGTTTTTCGCCGGCATGCACCTGCCTTCGGGCCGCTTCAACGCCGGAGAAAAGATGTGGTTCTGGGTCGGCGTCGTGGTCCTGTGCCTGATCGTGAGCGTCACCGGGCTGATCCTGCTGTTCCCGAATTTCGACCAGGTGCGCTCGACCATGCAGCTGGCGAACATCATCCATGCGATTGCGTCGGTTCTCGTGATCGGGTTCGGCCTCGGCCATATCTACATGGGTTCGATCGGCGTCGAGGGCGCCTACCGCAACATGGCGGACGGCGTCACCGACGAGACCTGGGCCAAGGAGCACCACGAGTACTGGTATAACGAGGTCAAGGGTGGCGCGCGGGCATCCCCGGGCGGTGCAGTGCCCGCCGGCGCACCCCACATGAAGGAGAGACGATGAAAAGGATCCTGCTTGCGCTCGTCGGGGGCCTGATGATCGGCGCCATCGCGGCATCGCACGCCAGGCTGCCAGCTGCGCCGCCCAAGAGCGACGCGGAGAAGGCCGCCGAGGCCGACAATGCCGCAGCAGCCAAGGCGAAGGAAGCGGATCAGACCGGCCAGGCCCAGGACCGTGCGGTCGCCAATTACAAGAAGAACAAGGGCATCGCCATGGATTCCAAGCCCGCCGCGGCCACGGCGACCAAGGCGGCGAAGAAGAAGTAGCAGTACGCTCGCCGGATGTGCAGGCCTGGCTAGGCCGCGCCCTCCACCATTAGCACCTTCGAACGCGCGGCCTTCAGGCGCAGCGCCAGCGCCGGCGCGTAGTCCGGCGAGTGATACCACTTGCGCGCCTGGTCCATCGAGGAGAATTCCAGCACCACCAGGCGCTTGGGCTTCCATTCGCCCTCCTTGACTTCGGTGGCGCCGCCGCGCACCAGGAATTTTCCGCCAAACTTGGCAACGGTGGCGGGCACCAGCTTGCGGTAGTCCTCGTAGGCGGCTGGATCGGTGACTTCGACTTCGGCGACGACGTAGGCGGTCATGCGTGGGCTCCTCTGGATTTCGTCAGGTGATCGCGGGGAGTTTACCCGTCGCGGCGCGCCCTAGATCAGTGCACTGCCAAATGTGACCGCGAGACCCGCCAGCGCGCTCGCGCCGACCACCGGCATGACACCCAGCTTGAAGCGCAACAGGGCGACGAAGGCAGCGGCGCCGATCGCCGCCGACACCCAGTCGAATGGACCGTCGAAGCCACGCGGCCACAGCACGTGCCACGCAAGGAACACGGCGAGGCTGACGATGACGCCAACGACGGCTGCCGTGATTCCGCTGAGCGGAGCGGTGAAGCGCAGGTTGCCGTGCGTCGTCTCGATGAAGGGGGCACCCGCGAAGATGAAGACGAAGGAGGGCAGAAAAGTGAAGAAGGTCGCGACCACTGCGCCGGATACGCCAGCGAGCGCGAGCGCGTCGGGGCCGAAGACTTCCTTGGTCCACGCGCCGACGAAGCCCACGAAGGCCACCACCATGATGAGCGGTCCCGGCGTGGTCTCGCCGAGCGCCAGGCCGTCGATCATCTGCGCCGCGCTCAGCCACTGGAACTGTTCCACGGCGCCCTGGTAGACGTAGGGCAGCACGGCGTAGGCACCGCCGAACGTGAGCAGCGCCGCCTTGGTGAAAAACCAGCCCATCTGCGCGAGGGTGCCATCCCAGCCAAACGCCGCCGCCAGGCCGCCGATGGCGAGCGCCCAGAGCGCGAGGCCGACCGCCGCATAGGCGCAGAACTTGCGCCATGAGAACAATGCGTGCGGCGGCGTAGGCGTAGCGTCGTCGATGAGCGCCGGTCCGTAGCCCGCGTGCGCCGCACCGTGCCCGCCGCCGGCCGCGAACTTTGCGGGCGCCAGGCGCCCGCCCGCGTAGCCGGCCAGGCCGGCGGCGATCACGATGGCGGGAAACGGAACGTGAAAGGCAAATATGGCCGCGAACGCGGCGACAGCGATCGTCCATAGCCACTCGTTCTTCAGGGCGCGCATGCCGATGCGATGCGCGGCGGCGAGCACGATTGCCACGACGGCCGGCTTGATGCCGTAGAACATCCCCGCCACCAGCGGCACGTCGCCCCACGCGAGGTAGATCCACGACAGCGCGATGAGGATGAATACCGAGGGCAGTACGAACAGCCCGCCGGCGATGATCCCGCCCCAGGTACGGTGCATCAGCCAGCCGATGTAGGTGGCGAGCTGCTGCGCCTCGGGTCCGGGCAGCAGCATGCAGTAGTTGAGCGCGTGCAGGAAACGCTTCTCCGAAATCCAGCGGCGGCGCTCCACCAGCTCCTGGTGCATGATCGCGATCTGCCCGGCCGGCCCGCCAAAGCTGATGAAGCCGAGCTTCAGCCAGAAGCGGAAGGCCTCGCCGAAGCTGACCGCGGGCGGATTGGCGCCGCTCATTTGGACTGCAGCGGCCGGCCGGCGGCCTTCCAGGATTCGATGCCGCCGGCCAGATAGCGCGCGGCAACACCCGCATCGCGCAGCCGGGCCGCGGTCGATTGCCCGACTTCATGTCCGTAGACGCAGTAAACGAGCACTTCCGTTCCAGCAAGCTCGCGCGCCCATTCGTCCACGCGTTCCGGATCGCACCAGACGGCCCCGTCGATGCAGTCCGGCGCTGCGTCATAGGTGGCTTTGCGCCTGACGTCGATCCGCTTGATGCTGCTGGAACGCTGCACCTCGTCGGCGCTGGCGGCGAGCTCGACGGTCGATGCCTCAACCGCCGCGGCATAGCGCAATGACACGCCATCCCAATTGACGTTCTCCATGAATGCTGCGACGTAGGCTTTGGCATCGGCGCCGAAATCCATGTGGTACGCGTGTTCGTACATGTCGAGCGCCAGAATCGGCGTCGCGCTGGCCAGCAGGTGCGTGTGGTCCGCAGCCCAGTGATCGAGGAGCCGGTTCTCGCGGGCGGACCATGAAAGCAAGGCCCAGCCCGAGCCGCCACCCATGGCCGCAGCGAGCGCCATGAATTTGGCACGCCAGCGTTCCACCGAACCGAAATCCCGCGTCAGCCCGACCGCAAACCCGGCCGGCTTGCCGCTCGGTTTGAGGACGCCGTCGCCGCCGAGGCCGGCGAAGTACAGCTCGTGCAAGGTCATGGAATTGGCGGCGATCAGCTCCTCGCGCTTCAAGCCGTTGATGACGAATCCAGGGGCTGCCGCCCAGTCGAGTGCGGCGAGCTGCGCCCGGATTGCCTGCAGGCGTTTCACGGCGCCCGTGTAGTTGTTTTGATGGTGCGACTGCATGAGGCGCTCGGACAGCCCGTGCAGCGCCGACGGCGCGAAAGGCAAAGGTTGGATGGCTGGGGTCATGGGATCCGCTCCTTTCATTGCCGGTACGCCGCGGGATTCCACGTATGCACTTCGTCCTTGCCTTCCTTGCACCAGGCATAGAGCGCGTCGTACGTCACCATGCCGTGCTCGAGCATCTCATGGTCGTCGCGATAGATGCGCGACAGGCCCAGCGAGATCGCAGCGAGCCCCGCCGCCTGCGGAGCGAGATCCAGGCGGCCGGTATCGGCGCCGCGCACGATCACCGCCAGTTCGTCGAGCGCCGGGTCGGAGAGGCGATACGCACTGAGGAAAGCATCGAAGCTGCAGCGCTCGCCCTGGTGCGAGAACCTCACGTCCGGGATATCGTAGGGCTCGGCTTCGCGTTCCGCCGCGATGCGCCGCACGTCGGCGGCCGGCACGTAGAGGAACTCCGCTTCAGGATCCACGAAGCGCTTCACCAGCCAGGGGCAGGCGATGCGGTCGATCTTCGGGCGCTCGCGCGTCACCCAGCGGGTTGAGGCACCCGCCGGTTTGCGCTCGCGCTCCCAGTCCCAATGCTC